>NZ_JACSQR010000039.1:0-24117 GCF_014836505.1 Psychrobacter communis | reverse complement strand
TTGATTCATAAATTTACCACCAACCTTGCCAAGACTAATAAAATAATCATCATTGGCAAACTTCAATCAACATCATTCACTAGGGGCAAGCTAGCCAAGTCCGTCTATGATGCAGGTTGGTTTGAGATTAAGCGGCAACTGGCCTATAAATGCGAGAACGCAGGTTGCTACTATGTTGAGGTGAATGAAAGCTACACCACCCAAACTTGTTCGTGTTGTGGCTCACGCCAAAACAGTCCGAAAGGTAGAGCAAACTTAGGAATAAGAGAATGGCTTTGCGAGTGCGGTGTCACTCATGACCGTGATATTAATGCGGCAAAAAACATTCTCGCGCTCGGGCTTGAGCGTCTAGTAGTAGGAATCCCCTCACTTTAGGGAGAGGAGGAAGTCAATTATCACATTTTATTGATACGGTAATAACGCTCATGGTTCACATTACGAATTCAGATATTCATATGCACGACTTACTTCCAAAAGCATTTAAAGACGGGCTACCAAGCACAGTAACCGATAAGCTGGCTTCTCTTGAGTCAGAGCGCGAAATGTGGCTACTGCCGCCCTTGGTTGATTTATGCGCCCGTTTACGCGAACCGGGTCAACAACAACACGGTACGTTAGAGTCAGAAGGGCGTGCGGCCCGTGGCAATGGCTTTTTGCATGTGGTGATTCCACCTGATACCAACCCCATTTTAGAAAATGGCTCGCTATTAAAAGGTTTGCGTGAGCGGGCGCTGAGTGATGGCGGTATTTATTTGCATGTTTTAGGGGCGTTGACCGCAGGCTTAGAAGGCGAGCGACCATCAAATATCGCTGGTCTGAAAAAAGGCAGCTGTATCGCAGTTTCTAATGCGCGTCGACCTTTTCGTAATGACTTAGTGTTACTGCGTACTTTGGAGTATGCGGCGACTTTTGGCATGAAAGTATTCTTTTATCCTGACGAGCCAAGTCTCTCTGGTGATGGCGTGGCACATGAAGGTTATATCGCTTCGTATCATGGTTTGCAAGGCATTCCTTGGATTGCAGAAACGGTTGCTTTATCAACGCAGTTATTGATGGTAGAAGAAACGGGTATTGCCGCACATTTTAGCCAATTATCTTGTAAGTCTTCGATTGAGCTGATGCGCTGGGCGAAAGACAAAGGTCTGCCGGTGACTTGTGATGTGGCGATGCATCAGCTGTATTTAACCGATGATAATTTAAAAGGCTTTAATGCCCAAGCCTATGTGCTACCGCCGCTGCGTAGTAATACCGATCAGCAAGCCATTCGCCGCGGGCTAAAAGACGGCACTATTGATGCGATTTGCAGCCATCATGAGCCGCTAAATAGTACCGCTAAAAAAGCACCCTTTGCTGAGAGTACGCCTGGTATCTCAAACTTTGATACCTTTATGGCGCTGGCCTGTCAATTGGTACGTGATCAGGTATTAACGCTTGAACAGTTGGTCGATAAAATATGCCTTAATCCAGCAAAAATTGCGGGTATTAGTGAGCAGTATGAAAGTATCGGCGGCGCGGTGTTGGTCGATCCTAATCTTGAGTGGCAAGTGACCACAGAAACCATGTTATCAAATGGTAAAAATACGCCGTTCTTTAATGAGCAGTTGCAAGGCCGGGTGGTGGAGACTTTCTTTGCCTAATTTGCCCGGACGGGATGACAGTCTGCTACCATCCTCGAAGGATAACGACCGAGATTTAACCAGCCAGCCACATAAGCCGCGCAGTCGTGCTAGTACCTCTAGCGAATCTATTAAAGCGGTCGCAATATACGAGGTGGTCAAAGGCGTTGGTGCGCTATTAGGAGCGGGGGCTTTATGGGCATGGCATAGTGACCTTGAGCATTGGCTAACGACAGCAACCGCTTCTTGGCAGCAAGTCTTTGGGCAACTGCTAGCGCCGCAAGTTGATAGTGCGGTACGCATTGCTCAGCAGGCAAGCAGAAATTGGCCAGTATTTTTATTGCTCATTTTTGCTTATGCCAGTTTGCGCTTTCTTGAAGCTTATGGTTTGTGGCAAGACAAAACCTGGGCGTATTGGTTTGGGGTATTGGGCTACGGGATATTTATTCCTATTGAGCTGTATTATCTGTTTGCTAGCCCATTTGACTGGTTTAAACTTGCCATCTTGCTATCAAACATTATTATCGTTATCGTGGTTTATCGCAATATGAAGCGCAAAGGTTTGATATAACTACGCTATGATACAAACCAATACACGGGTTCAATAGACCTAAAAAAGCCAGTATAAGCTATCCTCTTATACTGGCTTTTCTTTGATTAAAACGGCTAAATAAAAACTATGTAAAGCTTATATCTCTGCGACTTTCTCATCAGTGCGAATGCTTTTGGCGACTTTACCAACGCTCAAACCTTGTACCAAAATAGAGAATATCACCACCGCATAAGTCAGCGCCAATAAAATATCGCGCTCGCCGCCTGCTGGCAGCTGCAACACTAAAGCAACCGAAATCCCGCCGCGTAAGCCGCCCCATGTCAGCACTTTCCACGCGCCTTTTGGCAAATCAAGCTGACGATGAAAGGTTTTGGTGGTCATGCCGACGACGATAAAGCGTGCAACTAGGGCAATAACAATGGTCAAACCAGCAGCGATAAATAAATTGCCCGAATAAGCAATCATCACCACCTCTAAACCAATCAAGACAAATAAAATCGCGTTAAGAATTTCATCAATTAATTCCCAAAACAAATCAATATAATGGCGCGTTTTATCACTCATCGCTAGCGCGCGTCCACGATTACCTACCATTAAGCCCATCATCACCATCGCAAGTGGCCCTGATAAATGCCAATGGCTGGCGAGTGCATAGCCGCCTATGACGCCCGCCAGCGTTAATAACACCTCTTCTTGGTAGCTGTCGATGCTTTTAAGCATGTAGTACAAAACTGCGCCGAGCACTAAACCAAAGACTATACCGCCACCAGCTTCAACGGCTAAGGTATGGGCAACATAATTGGCCGTTGGGATATCGCCACTGGATAAAATACCGAGCAGCAGCACGAAAATAACCACGCCGATACCATCATTAAATAGTGATTCACCAGCGATGACCGTTTCAATACTTTTTGGTGCGCCAGCTGAGGCCAAAATACCCATCACGGCGATTGGGTCGGTCGGCGATATCAAAGCGCCAAATAATAAACACCACAAAAACGGCAGGCCAAAACCAAATAGCGGCAGCATAAAATAAAGGGCAGCGGCAATGAGTAACGCCGATACGATGGTGCCAATAAAAGCAAGGATACCAATGGGCAGTTTATAACGTTTTAAATCGCCAATATTGACGTGTAGCGCGCCCGCAAAGAGCAACATAGACAGCATGCCGTCCAATAAGACTTCGGTAAAATCAAGCTGTTCTAATAAGCTCACTTCGTAATCAATGAGCTGATCAAAACCTAAAAAGCCCAAAAATATCGCGCCGATAGATAATAAAATGGAGATTACCATCACGCCGATAGTCGTTGGTAAGCCGATAAAGCGATGATTGACATAAGTTAATAAGGCAGTAATCGTTAAAAAAATAGCGCTGATTTCTAGTACGCTCAAGCTGCTGGTAGGAGCCATAAAAAGGTCTCAAATAATGATAAAAAGTCGCCCCAATTTTAGGACTTAGGAGGATTAACGGGGTTTTATTTTAGTTATTTTTGTGCTGGCTTACCAGTTATGAGTGGCAAACTTATTTTTAGTTATAAAGATCATTTTAAACGCTATCTTGATTGTGTTTGTAGAGCTTGATGAATATGAGCATCGAACTTAGCGACATAAGCAAAATATTGGTGTTGGTCATTGTCGCTGAGAATAAACTGCTTGGCTTGCGCACACATGGCGCTTAAGTCATCGACCAAGGCCTGATAGCTAAGATTGTCTTGTCCCGCACGTTCAATCAACGTCAGCTCATGTAGTAACGTTTGCTGCTGAGCATTATTAACTTTGGCATAATTAAGGTCTACCATTGCCTGACAAAGCGCCTTTAACACCATTAAGTCTGCGGTCGCGTAACGCCGTATCTCGCCAAGCGAGGTATCGATAAAGTCGGATATTTTAGGGGTATGAGTCACGACGGCTAATATGGCGTCGCGTGGTTTATGGCTTACTTTTTCAATAATGCTATTATCAGATGTTGTTTTATCTGGCATCGACTTGTCTGGATTTTTTATATAAAAATGATAGGGGCTTGGCGGCTGACGACGCATCATGATGCTAAGGCAGCTGGTCAAAGACTGTACGCAATTGACCGCAGTTTTGGGATCGTTAATTCCTGGAGAAAGAGCGCGTACCGCAATTTCGGTCATTTGTCCTAAACTATAAGCGATATCGTTAGAATGGCTTAGGCGCTGCTCAATACGGATACAACCAGCAAAGCGCTGCCAAAACAAGCTATCTGGGGGGCGCGGCACAATAGCAAGTTTTGGTGTGTTGGTCTGCTGGCGGTTGTCTGGATGGTTAGCTGGGCGCTGATAAAAATAGCCGATAATATTTCTATCAGTGACAAAATCACCAAGATTGGCTTTGATTTGCACCACGCCTGCATAATCTTGGCTCAGAGTTACCAGTGACTTAAGATAGATTTGCTGCAAATAGCCCGAGCTTGGCGCATAAATCGGCGTTGCAGACCAAGTGTGAAATTGTTCGATATCTTGGTGCTCAACGTCACGTTGATGCTTGATATCACAGCGGTCTTTATACCAGTAGTGAATATTCTTAATCGCCTCATTACTGGCGCCTTCGATCACATGCGATGCCTGAATCGCATGCACCATATGCTGCACAAAATACACCAATAATAACGCGCAAATAATTGCCATGATAATGCCAAAGGTCACCGCCAATTGCGGTACACCAAAGGCAACATCGTATTTATGAATCGCTTTTAACACCAATAAACTATAGCTAAAGGTGCCAATAAACGCGCCTAAAACAAACTGATTGGGCGTATCGGTCAAAAAATTACGCAGCAATCTGGGGCCAAATTGCGAAGACGCCATTGATAACACGGCAATGGTAATCGAAAAAGTAGTCCCCGCGACACCAAGTACGGCACCAGCAATGGTGGTCATGATAGCGCGAGCGGCCTCATCATCGCCGGTAAAAGCAAAACTTAGCTCTCTAACCGTCTCGCGGTCAAAATGTTCATCAATGGTGACCAATATGGGCGCGAGGAGAATGCCCGCTAACACACAAGCGCTAGGAATAAACCAATAAGAACCAATCAGCTGCTGCCACAGATTTTTTAGGCGATCGGGTAAATCTAATAGCGTCTGTAGCGACCACAGCTGGGCAAATTGCTTTAACCTGTGCATAAGGGTGAGCAATAGCGACTTAAGCCAGCCATTTTTAGGGTGTTTGTCCAATAGAATGCGCTCCAAAAATGACCTAAAAATTAAACAAGTTTTATTGAAAAAAGCCGTGCTATTGCCTCACTAGATGACGAGGCTTAAAAGGAATTACCTTACCATATAAATAGGATCGTTTAAAAATTTAGTAAAAAAAGCCCCTATGATAGGAGCTTATTTATATGTTGTAACGAAGATAAAAAATGATAGTTAGCTTACTTAACATAAGCTTACTTTATTATAGGCTTATCCGCTTCTGTAATAATATCGTCTCTCTTCCCAATTCTGTGGTGAAGTGTAGAAGGTTTATTGTCGCCAATATCTTTAGGAATGAGAATTTCATTGTTATTCTCATCGCATTCTACGTCGCTGTCCTTATCATAAGCGATAGGATCAAAGTCCGGCGTGACGTTATCCCTATCTTTATCTTTTTTAGATAGGTAGTTAGGGGTTGCCTCGCTAGATTTTCTAAAGAGTTTAGAGCGAGTGTTTTTAGTTGAATTTGCTGTATTTTCCTCAGATTTTTTACGGGGTTCGCTATGAGCGAAAATCATATTCAATGGTAAAGCCAATTGCTGTTTGGCATAAGCTTCTGTATTTTCAAAGCGATCAACCAATAAGCTCAGCCAAGGTTTTTGGTCCTCAATGCTCATCTCATCAAGCTCATCTTTGATAGGCAAAGGGTAAGGCAGAGTACGATAAAAATCCCACAAGGTCATTTTGCTCAAATCTTTTTTCAGCACATAATCTTCTTCTTCGGTCATGGTGATAAGATTACTGTCTTGCAGATAGTTAATGTAGGTATACCATTTTGGCAGCTCTTTACGTCCTAAGACATTACGCAGCGCTTGCTCGCTCACCGCTTCGCCTTTTAAATGATGGGTATAAACGAGATTTAACATATCGAGCAAACTTAGGAGCGGGTGGCGCGGATAAACCTCTTCGGTCTCAAAAATGGTCAAGGTATAACTAATCTCAACGCCGAGCAAAATCAAATTCCACGACAGATAGATCCATAATAAAAATATTGGCAGCGCGGCGAACGCCCCATAAATGGCCTCATAGCTGGTAAAATTCGCCATGACCGTACCAAAAAGGTTCTTCATTAACTCAAAAATAATCGCCACAAAGACACCAGCAATCGCCGCATTTTTTGCCGGGACACGCGCTTTAGGTATAAACCAGTACATACTAATAAAGCCCGCTACCGTGACCGCAATAGAAACGATTTGTATCCAAAACGACCAGTCGATACCGTAGCCGGCGATTTGTCGATTTAAGAAACTTAAGCTTTGCACCGTACTTGAGACGATAAATGCCGTGCCTAAAATCAGCGGTCCTAATGTCACAATCGTCCAGTAGCGCAGAATACTTTTCATACCGCCTGAACGATTCTCTACTCGCCAGATTTGATTAAAGGCGCGCTCAATGGTCGTCAAAGTCATGATGGTGGTAAAAAACAGTACCATCGAACCGATGATGGTCAGATTAGATGACTTTTCAGCGAAGTTATTGATATATTTGCTGACTTGCAAACTCGATTGCGGCAACAAGTTGCTATATATCACTTCATAAATCTGCGCTCTGACCGACGCAAGCGCTGGCACTGACGACAAAATCATCAATAGTACTGTTAAGATAGGCACAATCGATAATAGCGTCGTATACGTTAGCGACGCCGCTTTTTGTTGGCAGTTGTCTTCAAAAAAGTGCCGCGTCAAAAAACGTAGAAACTGAAACCAACGTTGGTGTAAAAAAGGGATTTTTTTTAGTAAATTTTCCATGACAACCATTTAACGGCAATAAGAGTGCGAATAGTGTAACAAAAGTAAGCGTGCAGAATCTGCCACTGAATTGTGTCAAAATGCACTGAGTCAGCGTTGGTTTACATGCTTGTCTATAGCATCTACAAAACGTCATTGCTAAATGGGCTTTGTTTGCTGTCAATGCATGACTCGGGCATAATATGCACATCTATTATTCATGCGGGTCATTTATAGTGTGGTTGACGCGCTTTTAACCATTCATTTTCACGACTTTTTAAGGATGTTTTGCTAATGAGTCAGACCGCCCCTTATGTTTTGGTGCTTTATTATTCAAATTATGGTACGACGAAGACATTAGCATATGCCATTGCTCAGGGTGTTGAAGACGCTGGCATGACGGCGCGTATTCGTACGGTGCCGACTGTCGCGCCTGAAACCACCGCAACTAAGCCTGCCATTCCTGATGAAGGCGACCTTTATTGCACCATGGATGATTTAAAAGATTGTAGCGGGCTTGCGCTTGGTAGTCCGACGCACTTTGGTAATATGGCCGCACCGATGAAGTATTTTTGGGACAATACCGTCACCCTATGGCTGGCAGGCAATCTGCAAAACAAGCCAGCTGCAGTATTTACGGCTACCGGTTCGATGCACGGCGGACAAGAAACGACCTTGCTGACGATGATGATGCCGCTATTGCATCATGGCATGATGATTGTGGGCGTCCCTTATGCTGAGCCTGCGTTAAATAGAACGCAGCGTGGCGGCTCGCCTTATGGCGCAAGTCATGTCAGCGGCGCGTTACATGACCAACCAGTATCGGCAGATGAGCGCGAGCTGGCGATTGCCCAAGGTCGGCGTTTGGCAATTACCGCGTCTGCCTTAGCGCAAGCCAATTGGCAGCGTTAATTAACCTTTATAGGTTACCGCTTGCTGTTATCAATTAGGAAATACATATCTCCCATGGTCACTAACCAATCCAAGCAGGACAGTAATATCGACACGCCCGCAGCAAAAACACCTGAGACAGTCAATACGCAAAAACCGATAGCGCCCATACGTCAGCGCTTAATGGTGACGTGGTTGGTTTGGCTAGCGTTTAGATTATTGGCATTGCCGATTTTAATCAGCGTCTTTAATCCTAGTCGTCCCGATATCGTTGGCGGTATCGCTTGGCAAGCGTTATGGTTGCTACCGGCGCTGGTCTTAACGCCATCGATATTACGCGGGCGTTCGCCTTATGCGCTATTGATAGACAGTATGTTTACCTTGGTTTATCTTGGCGCGAGTGGGGTGGTGCTATTTACCCGTGTTTATGGCAGTAGTTGGGCTGAGATAATGGTCTATCTATTTGATTTTGTGTTGTTACTTACCATCAACGTCTGGTTATTTATCTTGTTAAAACGTCTACCGTCAATGAACAATGTCGTTAAACAGCCACGTTCTCGCTAAAATTCACATAGAAAGTTTTATACGGATAAAAAAAAGCGGCGCTTCATTTAGAGCGCCGCTTTTTTACGTTAACCATTTATACAAAGATAAGGGCTTAATTGACTTTGGTTAATTCTAAATCCATCTTTTTACCATCGTTAATTTGACTGACTTTAACTGGCAGATAATCTAAGCTTGGCGCCAACCAAAAACTGGTCGAGCGGCTATTGTCATCGTGCACGCGGTCGACACGCACGGTATCAAACGTACCTGCTGGTACGGTGATTTTAGTATTACCCGATTTCTTAAATGGCGTTTTTTCAATTTTGTCTTTTTTCGCCATGTAATAGTTGCCAGAGAATTTACCATTTAATAAATCTTGGCGAATTTGCACTTCAAGGCTCAAATCATCAAAGGCTTGCTGCGCCATATTCATCGTCGTCGACTTGCCGCGATAGTTACTTACTACCTTTTTACTGCTTGGATTAAAGTCCAATTTGTGCGTACGACCAACGCCCAATAGTTTATAAATGGTGCTGGCTTGGGTCGGCACCACATTATTACCGTTAATGCTAAAGGTACTATTTTGCGCGGCAGTGGCGACCCCAGCAACGCGAGCATTGACATTGTATTTCCAGGTATTACCAGATTTATTCAACGTACGAGTGGCTGTGCCTTTGTATTTATCTTCAATGGTAAAGCTATAGTTCGCGCTTGAGGGCTCAACGCTCTTGGCGCTGGCAAGGGTAGGTGCGGTCATACTTAAAGCTCCAATCGCAGCAATGCTTGCCCCAGTGGTTAAGGCGGTTAAAATTTTAGAAGGGCTGCGTTTCGGGTTATTAGAATGGATTGATAGGGATTGTTTATTTTGTGATAAAAAACTCATGGATATTCCTTAATTTGGTTTCAAGCTGTGTTATCAGCTTTTACTTATAAATATTGTCTTTTGTTTGACTGTTGGCTTTGATTTATAGGGTTTATTATGGGCTCACCCTTATATATTGTCATACTCTGTTACATTTTCAAGGGTAGGGGCACAGTGAGGCGTTAGGCTATTGTAGTCGATGTTGCTGGTTTAGCTAAAGCGAGCTTACGCCGTAACTTGCTGTAAGCTTGGTAAGAAATGAGGAAGTTAATGAGCTGATACTGCTAAAAGCTTCATTTATAATCGCTCATTTTCTCCTTATTATTTGATGTAAGGCTTGTTGTTTTAAAGCAATGCTCAAGCCTTTAATAGCGTGCAATTTAATCAATGGACTATTTATCACTCTCACTACTGCTTGCATAGGTAAGGATGTGCAAAATTCTTGTAAATTTTTGGGCTTTACACTTGAAGCAAAATTGCTTTGCCCCCACTTTCTGATACAAGCTCAAAGCTTATCTAAAGAATGCTGTTTTTAAGCAGACATTCTGCTAGATCTTGGTATTGAGATCATTCATTCAAATAAACCTTTATGTTAACTAACCAAATTTTGGAGTCGTATCGATGAATATTCGTCCTTTACATGACCGTATTGTCGTCCGCCGTATCGAAGAAGAAACAAAAACGGCTGGTGGTATCTTGCTTCCTGGTTCAGCTCAAGAAAAACCGTCTCAAGGTGAAGTGCTAGCAACCGGTAACGGTCAGATTCGTGACAACGGTGAAACTCGCGCGTTAGATGTAAAAGTTGGCGATAAAGTCTTGTTCGGTCAATATGCGGGTCAAACGGTAAAAGTTGACGGCGAAGAGCTATTGATTATGAAAGAAGCAGACGTATTGGGTGTACTAGAAGGCTAATTGCTAATAAGACAATTTTGGCTAACGATTTTTAGCCAACAACAGTTATACCCAAGAACATTTATAAAAAAATATCATTGAAACCTTTCATTGCATTCTCATACTTATAATAGTGGAGTAATTTAACATGGCAAAAGACGTAAAATTCGGCATTGATGCCCGTAAACAAATGATGGACGGTGTAAACGTTCTAGCAAATGCGGTAAAAGTCACGCTTGGTCCGAAAGGTCGTAACGTGGTTATCGATAAATCATTTGGCGCACCTACCATCACTAAAGATGGTGTATCGGTTGCCAAAGAAATCGAGCTTGAAAACAAATTTGAAAACATGGGCGCACAACTGGTGCGTGAAGTTGCTAGCCGTACCAACGATGTTGCTGGTGATGGTACAACGACTGCGACTGTATTGGCACAATCAATCTTGGTTGAGGGCATGAAATCAGTTGCTGCGGGCATGAACCCAATGGATCTAAAACGCGGTATCGATAAAGCGGTACGTGCCGCGGTTGAGCAAATCCATGAGTTATCAACCCCAGCTGATGATTCAAAAGCGATTGCGCAAGTGGGTTCTATCTCTGCCAACTCAGACACTAAAATCGGTGAGCTGATTGCCCAAGCGATGGAAAAAGTTGGTAAGCAAGGCGTCATCACGGTTGAAGAAGGTTCAAGCTTTGAAGATACCTTGGAAGTGGTTGAAGGTATGCAGTTTGACCGTGGTTATATCAGCCCGTACTTTGCCAATAAGCAAGACAGCTTAACCGCTGAATTCGAAAATCCTTACATCTTGCTTGTTGATAAAAAAATTAGCAATATCCGCGAAATTGTGCCATTACTTGAGCAAGTCATGCAGCAAAGCAAACCGTTGCTAATCATTGCTGAAGACGTAGAAAACGAAGCATTGGCAACACTAGTTGTAAACAACATGCGCGGCGGCTTAAAAACTTGTGCTGTTAAAGCACCAGGTTTTGGCGATCGCCGTAAAGCTATGCTAGAAGATATCGCAACGTTAACTGGCGGTACGGTGATTTCTGAAGAGATTGGTCTGAGCTTAGAGACTGCTACTTTAGAGCAATTAGGTACGGCGAAAAAAGTCACTGTCGGTAAAGAAAACACTGTGATTGTTGATGGCGCGGGTAACACCGCTGACATCGAAAACCGCGTTGAATCTATCAAACGTCAAGTTGAAGAATCAACGTCTGACTACGATAAAGAGAAGCTACAAGAGCGTATGGCAAAACTTGCTGGCGGCGTTGCCGTTATCAAAGTAGGCGCGGCAACTGAAACTGAAATGAAAGAGAAGAAAGACCGCGTTGATGATGCGTTACATGCGACTCGTGCAGCGGTTGAAGAAGGCGTTGTCCCTGGCGGCGGCGTTGCCCTCGTTCGTGCGATGAATGCCTTGTCTGAACTACGTGGCGATAACGACGACCAAAATGCGGGTATTAGAATCCTACGCCGTGCGATGGAAGCACCTTTACGTCAAATCGTGACCAACTCAGGCGAAGAAGCGTCAGTGGTGGTTAATGAAGTCAAGAGCGGTAGCGGTAACTACGGTTACAACGCAGCTTCTGGCGAATACGGCGATATGCTAGAGATGGGTATCCTTGATCCAGCAAAAGTATCACGTTCAGCACTAGAAAATGCGGCTTCTGTTGCAGGCCTCATGCTTACAACTGAAGTCATGATTACTGACTTACCGCAAGGTGATGATGCTATGGCTGGTATGGGCGCTGCCGGTGGAATGGGCGGTATGGGTGGCATGGGCGGTATGATGTAATTTTACTTCTGCTACAAAGCGATTTTTCTTTGTTAGCCGCGCTCAATGTACGATAAGTACTATTTTCGCGCGTCTTCCTCGACAAATCGCTCTTCGCTAGAAGTATGACTTTGTCATAACCTACTTGTTAAACCTAGTTCAAACAAAACCCCGATAGGCTAAGCTTATCGGGGTTTTTTTATGCATATTAGTTGTTTGTTTGAAGACTACTGACTTGCTTCATCCCGACGAAATGTCCACGTTTTATCGTCAGACAGCTCATCAACATAATAATAGCCTGCCAAATCAAACTGCTTTAGCTGCTCTGCGTTGGTCAGCTTATTGTCTGCTGCATATTTCACCATCAATCCGCGTGCTTTTTTGGCATAAAAGCTAATCACTTTATATTGGCCATTTTTCTCGTCTTCAAATCTTGGCGTGATGATTTGCGCATTCAGTGCTTTCTTTTTTATTACCTTAAAGTATTCATTAGAAGCAAGATTAATTAAAACTTTGTCCTCACTATCTGCCATACGTGCATTGATTGTTTTAGTCACTTCTTCGCCCCAAAACTCGTAAAGATTATCCCCGCGATCATTTTTTAGCTTGGTGCCCATCTCTAGGCGATATGGCTGAATCAAATCGAGCGGTTTCAGCACGCCATAAAGACCTGACAAAATACCCAAATGTTCATTAACGTAAATAGCAGTATCTTTGTCCATATGATACATATCAAGCCCAGTATAGACATCGCCGTCAAATAAATACCCCGCTGGTTTGGCGTTGTCACCCGTAAAAGGAGTATTTGCACTCCAAGCCCAGTCTTGATTACGTCTGGCATTAAGCTGCGCCAAATCGTCAGAGATACTCATCAGCTCTTGTAAATCAATTGGCTCTTTGGCTTTTAGGTCTTTCATGAGCCCCTGCGCATGCTCAATCAGCTCGGGCTGACTATAGTAATTGCCGAGATTGACTGGCAAAGCATCTTTCTCATTAAGTGATTTGGCAGGGGAGAGTAAAAAATACATGGTTATTCCTTATTTATAGTAGGTCAATGGGTGTTCTATTGAGCGGTCAAGTTTTCTTATTATACGTTAGGCAGTATTTTATCTTGACTTAGTCATAGCAGTTTTGTATTTTTAAGCGTCATCGTAGACATATGTCAAACCTTAAGCCAATTTTTATATTTGTCGTGAGCTAATAGCTTACAGGCTTTGCGCGCTTTTGGAAAAAATAAAAGTTTTTAATATAACAATAAAAGTTATGATGATGGTGTAAATGCCTAACTTTTTATTTTACTTGTGGGTCATCATTAGACAATGAAAGTTTGCAGATGTTATCTCTATAATAAAAAGGCATGATGGCAAAGGAGCTATCATTTATTAAATTGATAATCTTTGGTCTTAAGTTCTTAACCAACCGTGACCAAAGATTTTTTTGTCCCCTGTGCTTTTTAAAGATGCGTTGCGGGTGTTAAAAGATAGTCATTAAACGTGAGTATAGTCATTTGACGTAAGTAAGGAGACGGTATGAAGATTGGTGTTATTAGTGCAGATAGCGCGAGTGAAAAACGGGTAGCGCTAACCCCAGACGCGGTAAAAAAATTACGTAAACTAGGGTTTGAAGTCGTCATTCAGTCAGGTGCAGGTCAAGCGGCATATTACGCTGATGAGTTGTATCAGGCAGCGGGTGCTGATATTGCCAATAGTAGCACCGAGGTCGTCAACCAAGCGCAAATTATTACTACCGTCAATGATTTGCCAGCAGCGGTGACTGAGCATTTAACAGCCGGTCAAGTGATTATTGGTATGCTTGACCCATATCGCAATAGCCAGATAGATACTTATGCGGCCAAAGGTGCCACCGTCTTTGCCATGGAATTATTGCCACGTACTTTGTCACGTGCGCAAAACATGGACGTCTTATCGTCACAAGCCAACCTTGCCGGTTATAAAGCGGTATTGCTTGCCGCCAATGAATACTCGCGTCCATTTCCGATGTTTATGACCTCAGCGGGTACGGTGAAACCTGCCAAAGTGGTTATCTTAGGCGTAGGGGTAGCAGGTTTGCAGGCGATTGCGACGGCGAAGCGTTTGGGCGCCGTCGTTGAAGCCAGTGATTTGCGCCCTGCTGCCAAAGAACAGGTGGAATCGCTTGGTGGTAAATGGCTTGACGTGCCAATGAGCGAAGACGAAGCGCAAAAAGCCAAAGCCACGGGCGGTTATGCATGGACGCCCTCTGAGCAATATATCAAAGATCAGGCTGCTGTCGTAGATAAAGCCTTGAGCAACGCAGATATCGTCATTACCACCGCGCAGATTCCTGGACGTAACGCGCCGCGCTTGGTGCACGGAGCAACGCTTGCCAAAATGAAAGCCGGTTCAGTACTGATTGATATGGCGGCTGGCACTGGTGGCAACGTCGAAGGCAGTGTACCTGATGAAACCATTACCACGCCAAACGGTGTGCGTATCGTCGGGGCAGCCAATATCCCATCACAACTGGCGGCGCAGTCTTCAGATTTATATGCCAATAACCTTGTTAATTTTATCACTACTTTGATGGCTCCTGCAGCTAAAGACGACGCTTCAGCGAAAACGCTGGCACTGAATTTAGACATGAATGATGAGATTCAAGGGGCGTTAGCAGTGACGCATGACAATCAAGTACGCCTTGCTAAACGCTAAGCCTTAAACATCCAGTCTCGAATTTCATTACCTTACATTTGCCAGACACGAACAAATTTTTAGGAGGATTAGATGATTGCCACTATTTTAGCGGCAGCGCCAGCGGGTGCGGCCATGAGTAGCACACCGTTTGTAGCGATTTTCACGGTATTCGTGCTCGCTATTTTCGTCGGATATTACGTCGTTTGGGGCGTCACGCCAGCACTGCACACGCCATTGATGGCGGTAACAAATGCCTTATCAAGTATCGTTATCGTCGGCGCGATGCTACAAACCGTCACCATTGACGGCGCGATGTTTACCCCAACCAGCTTGCTCGGTGCTTTTGCCGTATTTTTAGCCAGTATCAATATCTTTGGTGGTTTTGCGGTGACTGAGCGTATGCTGGCAATGTTTAAACCAAAAGCAAAAAAAGCGCCAGCGCTTGAAACTGCGACGACTGAAAGCGGAGGCGATGCATGAGCGATTTAACAAATATGATTGCAGCAAATGCGGATTGGTTTTACTTAATCGGTGCTATCCTTTTTGTCTTAACGTTGCGTGGTCTTTCTAGTCCAAAAACCGCCATTCGTGGCAACCGCTTTGGTATGGTAGCGATGGCAATTGCAGTTGCAACGACCTTTTTCTTAGCCGAAGGCCCTGTGCTGTGGTTAATCATCGGTGCCATGGTATTGGGTGCAGTCGTCGGCATGTGGAAAGCAAAAACGGTTGCTATGACCCAGATGCCAGAAACCGTTGCTTTGATGCATTCATTCGTAGGCTTGGCAGCAGTGGCGATTGCCTTAGCGACCGTACTGCATACTGAGCAACAGCATGGCGCAGTCGCCCGTGCTGAACTGTTTATTGGTTGTTTTATTGGTGCGATTACTTTCTCAGCGTCTGTTTTTGCCTTTGGTAAATTAGCCGCAAAAAGTTGGGCAAAAACCCTAGTAGGCGGCTGGGTAAAACCGGTACAAGCGATTCTATTTATTGCTATGATTGGTTTTGGTATCGTCTACTTTATGACCGATTCATTGCCAGCTTTCTATGCGATGGCAGTATTAGCCGTAATATTTGGTTGGATGTGGATTGCGCCAATCGGTGGCGGTGATATGCCCGTGGTTGTGTCGCTATTGAACTCATTTTCAGGTTGGGCGGCAGCGGGTATTGGTTTTACCCTTGGCAACTCGATGCTAATTATCGCAGGTTCGCTCGTTGGTTCGTCAGGCGCGATTTTATCTTACATCATGTGTAAAGCCATGAACCGCTCTCTACTAAACGTTTTGTTTGGTGGTATGGGTACGGCAGCTGCCGCTACAGGCGCAGATGATGGCGCACCTAAAAACTACAAAGCAGGTTCGGCAGAAGACGCAGGTTTCCTCATGTCTAATGCCAGCAGTGTGGTGATTGTACCGGGCTACGGTATGGCGCAGGGCCGTGCACAAAACGCGGTCAAAGAATTGTATGAGCTGTTAAAAGAGGAAGGCGTCAATGTGCGCTTTGCCATTCATCCGGTTGCTGGTCGTATGCCAGGCCATATGAACGTACTATTGGCGGAAGCTGACGTGCCCTATGATGACATTCTTGAGATGGATGAGATTAACTCCGACTTTGCCAGTACTGATGTGGTCTTAGTCATTGGTGCCAACGACGTCGTCAATCCATCGGCAAAAGATGATCCATCATCCCCAATCTTTGGTATGCCAATTTTAGAAGTCAATAAAGCGCAGACGGTCATGGTTATCAAGCGTTCAATGAGTACGGGCTATGCAGGTCTTGATAACAGCTTGTTCTATATGGACAAAACCATGATGATCTTTGGTGATGCTAAGAAAATGGTTGAAGAGATGGTACGTAGTATCAATGGCGGCGGTCATTAATTGCTAATCATCTACTAATAATATTTTTACGAAAAAGTCACTGAGGTGGCTTTTTTTGCGTTAAGGTAGGCAGCATTTATCAAAGCTATATTTACTCATAATTCATACAGAATAACCGTGCAGAGATTTCCTTTATGAACATGTTGATACGTTTTTTTATTATGGTCAGCTTATTAAAGCAGCAGCTTAAACAGCAAACGGCTAATGAACACCTAAGTGTCGAGACATTAACCAAACCAATTGTGCGCCACTATCGCGTATTGCCACACGACATGGGTTTTCGCGACCATCTGCCCAATTATCGCTACTTGTCTTTTATCGAGTTAAACATCACTAAATGGCTGATGGCCTGCTGTCATCAAAAGGGGATTAAAAATCTCGGCTGGATTATTGCCATGCAAGAAATGGTCTATCTCAAAGAAATTAAATTCCTGAATAAAATGACGGTAAATAGTACGCTTGTCGGTTGGGATAAAAAATACGTCTATTTTGAAACGCGCTTTTTGGTAAAAAATCAGCTCATGGGTGTTGGTATGACTAAGTTTGTCTTAAACGATAAAAAAGGCAAATGCGCACCAGAGATATTGGATATGACAGGTGAGCAGACAAATGAAGTCATTGTTTCTTGGAATCAGCATCAAGTAGCGATTAAATCTGCAGAAACAAAATAAAAAGATAAAGCAAAAAGTTAAAGCAACAAAGGCGGTATAACGAACTTGTCTATAATCAGTTGGCGAATTTTGATAGGATAGGGGTTAGTAAGTGAGCAAGTAAAGCGTTAGACAAACATTATACAAACAACTGGTCAAACTAATCTCTAGTTTGATGAAAGCTATAAAATAAATAACAGTTAAGGAGCTACCATGAGCCCGCAAAAACTAAAATGGACAGACAGCTTAGATATCGCTATTGAGCTTTATGAAAAATTCCCTGAGACCGATCCGCAGTATATTCGCTTTACTGATTTACACCGCTGGGTGACGGAGCTAGAAGGTTTTGATGATGACCCGCAAAAATCAAATGAGGGTATCCTAGAAGCCATTCAAATGAATTGGATTGATGAAGCGGATTAAGGCAGTTATGCTCATTTAATCGCACATCAAATAAAAATCACACAGCACAACAGGGCAGGCAGCATCATGACGTCACAAATTAAAGAGCTACCCGAAGCGATAGCTTGTAAGGGTATCAGCGTACGTACCACCAATCACGCTGAAATCAGCCACGAAACGGCAAAATTAGGCCGCTTATGGCAAAAGTTTTATCAAAACTATATGGGTGATTTGCCTGAAGATCAGGATATTTATGGTATCTACCACAATTATGAAAGTGCTGATTTAGTAGGGGCGTTTGATGTTGTCGCTGGTTGGGAAGTGGGCAATGAGCAGGCGCAGCCGGATAATGCGGCGGTCGCCAATACGAGCAATCTTGTAACGATAGCCATTCCCGCAGGGAAATACTTAGTCTTTTCAGAAACAGGTAATATGCCTAATACCGTCATGAATGCGTGGGAGAAGGCTTGGGAGTACTTCAACGACCCAAGCTGTGAGTATACTCGTAGTTATAATGTCGATTTTGAGCACTATATTGATGGTAATTTAGAGTATGGGCAAGTGGATGTTTATATAGGGATTGAGTGAAGCTAGTAAGTAGCTTAATTGACTTGTGTTGTTCAAGTCCTTATCGATAAAAGATCATAATAAAAAAGCGCCAAATACGAAGCAGATGGCGCTTTTTTTGTTTCTATAGATTATGTCTAATCAAGCAGCAGATTCTCCAAAATCCCTTCATATATCTGCGCCAATTTGCCCAAATCATCTACTTCTACCTTTTCATCCACCTGATGAATCGTCGCATTACGTACGCCAAGCTCAACCACTTGCGCACCGGTTGGCGCGATAAAGCGTCCGTCTGAAGTACCGCCAGAAGTAGATAACGTAGTATCAACATCAGTCACAGATTTAATCGCTTGCTGGCAGGCCGATACGAGTTTGCCTTCAGGGGTTAGAAATGGCTGACCGGATAATTTCCATTGGATATCATAACTGGCTTTGCTGTTCTCAAAATGCTTATCAAAAATAGCATGAGTTCTCGCTTTTAATTCTTCTTCCGTCGTTTCTGTGGAAAAGCGGAAGTTAAAGATAACGGTTAGCGTTTCAGGAATAACGTTGGTTGCGCCTGTACCGCCATTGATATTAGAGATTTGCAAAGAAGTCGCAGGGAAATACTCGTTGCCGTTATCCCAAGTGGCGTTGGTTAATTCTGCTAACGCCGCCATTGCCGCATGAATCGGATTGCAAGCCAGATGCGGATAGGCAACATGACCTTGTTTGCCAGTGACGGTCAGCTCGGCGCCCAATGAGCCGCGGCGACCGTTTTTGATGATATCACCAAGCGTGTCGGTACTTGATGGTTCGCCAACGAGGCAATAGGTGATTTTCTCATTGCGCGCTTCAAGCGTTTCAATGACTTTCACCGTCCCATTGATGGACGGGCCTTCTTCATCTGCGGTGATTAAAAAAGCAATAGAGCCATTGTGCTTAGGATAATTAGCGACAAAACGCTCGGCGGCAACGGTAAAAGCAGCAATGCCGGTTTTCATATCAGCGGCACCGCGCGCCCATAAATAACCATCGGCAATGGTGGGTGTAAATGGCGGATAAGTCCAATTGTTTTCATCACCCGTAGGCACGACGTCGGTATGACCAGCAAAACAAATAACTGGCTCAGTGGTGCCACGGCGCGCCCAGAGGTTTTTGACTTCCGCATGTTCGCCGCTTTGGTTTCTTTCACCAAAATACATAAACTCGCAATCAAACCCAGCCTGCGTCAGGCGCTCTGACAATATATCTTGGCAGCCATCATCATCGGGGGTAACGGATGGACGTTCAAGTAGGGCGATACTTAGCTCTAGTGTTTGCTGTTGATGGGTTTTACTATTATTTTCTGAACTCATGACAGTCCTAGATATGTTGTTTTGATGTTTATAATTTGAGGTCTGAAAAAATTTAGTTTTTATCCAAGTCAATTTTTTCATAATCGCCGTAATATATTGCTAGATACTCTGTAATGCACTTTTCGGCTGGGCTATTACTATAATTTTTAACTTTTTCACTGTTGTAAGCATGCACATAGCCAGCTGCAGAAATCACATTACCCATTTTATAACTCGTTCCTAATAATCTTAAAGTCTTATGATGACTATTAAAAGTTGCATGTCCTTCGGGAAATACAGGTGTCATCCATCTGCTTCCATCAAATGCAAGTAAACACCCATCCTCATATTTGAATTCAGTAGTAATAACAGTCGGATTAATTATTAGAGGTTCTTCAGGCGTGGATTTTGGCAAATAATAGGTAAAAAATAACTCATTGTTTTTTTGAGTAGCGGCTTGATGATTAAGCGTCTCGCAGCTCACGATCAGAGGGAGTATAACAAGTAAGAGCAAGCTTCTATATAAGGTTTTATGCATTGTCATTATCCTTAATTAACAAGGCTTATTTAAAGTAATAGCTGATTAGTTTTAAATATTATCCTCAACAAAAGGCACCAAACCATCACGGCGCATCCACGTCGCGATAGAATAACGCTGCCGATGGGCGATTTGCACTTGGTGTTGCAAGTCACTATCAAATATGACCAGTCGATTGGCAACAGGCATGACATTATGGTGGACGCCATGTTTGTCGACGACTTCTAAAGCGCCACCGTCACTATCACGCCAATCATCATTGAGATAAAACACCGCCGAGATAACGCGCTCATCACGTCCAGCCGGATTATCGCTATGCCATTGATAGCCAAAACCTACCGGATAACAAGCGTAATGTGCCTCACTATGGCGAATACCAGCAAACAAGCTTTGATTGAATAAAGCAGCAAGCGCATTGATACTTTGTAAATAATAGTAGCCTGCAAAGAAGTTTTCGGTAATCCAGCGAATGCGATCACCGCGAATATTGCTAACCCGAATGCCAGCCGTCAGCTCGGCGTCACGATAGTCAATAAAACCGCTCTCAGACTGCAGAGCCAATAGCGCTTTATTTTCAAACACATCGTCAATAATCATCCAGCCATCGTCTACAAACGTATCTAGCTGTTTATCGGTTAGCTTATTTTGCCAATCGACATCAAAGTCCGAAAATTGTAATTCATGCTGAGTGAGTGGCGTTTGCCTTTCGTCATCGCTAGGTGGGTATAGTAGTGGCGGGTTATCCGCTCCAATCGGATGATCGACGACTAACTGTGTCACTTCAAGATTGCTAATAATCTGCGTCATTTTGCCTCGCCGTTATCAATAAACATGCCATTCACTGTCAATACACAGCCAATCCATGCCTTTTTACCAAAACCATCGTTATCTTTTACTCTGCCTATGCTACCATAGATGCAATTTTTCTTATTTAAACTTTTGATCTTATGAACTATAAACACGCCTATCATGCCGGTAACTTTGCCGATGTCGTTAAACACATTTTATTGGTACAACTGCTGAATCAATTGGGGCAAAAGAACAAACCTTTTTATGTGCTTGATGCTTACGGTGGTCGTGGACTGTATTCGCTCGGCAGTGAAGAGGCGCGCAAAACAGGCGAAGCCAAAGGCGGTATCCAAGCTTTGTTAAAAGCCGACATCGAAAAAGCACCGGCGGCCGTCAAAGACTATATGGAAAGCATTAAGCAAGCGCGTTTCACGTATGATAAAAAAGTCTATCCTGGTTCACCTTGGTGGATTGCCCATCATGTTGAAAAAAATCCTGATGCCGGCGTGCGCGGTGAAGCGTTTGAAGCCAAAGCCAGTGAATACGATGCACTAAATTATCAGCTCCATAAATTGCCGATTGGTATTCATCATCGCAATTCTTTTGAAGGTATCGCTGCGGTGATTCCACCAAAAGAGAAGCGCGGTTTGATTTTTCTTGATCCGCCTTACGAGCAAGAGCATAAAGACTTCACCCGCCTGATTGACCTATTGGTACATTCTTATAATAAGTGGCCACAAGGTACTTACGCGTTATGGTATCCAATTAAAAACATGGAAGCGGTTGAGCTGTTTTACAAAAAGCTAAAACGGACTGAAATGAGACGTCAATTGGTCTGCGAGCTCAATATCTATCCTAACGACATCGCTGTTGGTCTAAATGGTACAGGGTTACTCGTTATCAATCCGCCTTGGCAATTTGACAATCACGCACGTGAGATTTTGCGTTTCTTACAGCCGGTGTTAAAAGTTGCGGATGCCCCAGACATGTCTCCTGATAGTGCCACTAATGTGCGCTGGCTGGTCGGCGAATAAGGATATCGTTATGACGACGAATCAATCATCAAGTAGTATGGGCAAAGATAGCCTTGCAAAGGACAGTCTGGTAACCGACAAGGTTATGAATGACGGTTTGGTAAAAGAGCCGCTCTTACAGGATAGTGCTGCCACTCAGCCGCCTTTTGTCGATGAGCATGAGTTCAATATTCGCCTAGCGGATAATGACAATTATGATGGTTTGACCTTTGAGGTGATTGAAGCAGAGGTTGCCGAAGGTAAGCGTGTGGTTAGTCGCGGTGTCTATTTAGCGCCCAATCTGATTACCACTTTATCTCTGCTATCGGGTTTTTATTCTATTTTAGCCAGTACCCAAGGCGAATTTTATAAAGCCTCACTGGCGATTTTCTTATCCGCTATCCTTGATGGCGCTGATGGGCGTGTTGCGCGTATGCTTAATGCGCAAAGTCCTTTTGGCGAGCAATATGATTCACTCGCTGACATGTTGGCTTTTGGCGTTGCGCCTGCAATTCTGATTTATAGCTTTGCGTTAGAGCCGTTAGGTCGTATTGGTTTGGGCTGTGCATTTGTCTTTACCGCTTGCGCCGCATTTCGTCTGGCACGTTTTAATGTGCAAGTTGGTATAGTCGATAAAAAATACTTCGTCGGTTTGGCAAGTCCGCTCGCGGCTATCTTAGTTACGGCCGCTGTCATGGTTGCGGTCGATCATAACGAATGGATCGGACAATACGATACTGCCGTCATGTTCTTATTTGCCGCGTGGGTCGTTATCTGTGGTTTATTGATGGTCAGTAACGTCAAATATTATAGCTTTAAAGAGTTCGACAAGAAGAAAGTACCTTTTGTGGTGCTTATCATTGGCGTATTGGTCATGAGTATCATCTTATATGATATCCCTGTGGGCATCTTAGCCATTGGTGTCATCTATGCGTTATCAGGTATCTTTACCACGCTAAAAAGCAAAGCCACCAGTTAACGCTATGATTGCTTTATAGTAGATGTTGGCTTAAGACATGCACATACGAACCGTTTATTTTTTAATGGGCGGTTTTTATTTGCGTGCTAGGGTGGTGAGTTGCATACCAATATACGGCTCTAATAGAGATAATCATAACAACTGAGATGGTTATAATAAAAAGACACAAATAACACTTGGTTGGAGTTATTATTAAATAATTTTAATATGGTATTGTATGGTATAGCTATATAAACATTATATGACTAGCCTTTTTATAATGCTATTTGATAATAAACGTCGAGGTTATTATGCTGCACTTAAATAGTTTTAATCATCTATTGCCGGTCTCAAATACCTCAACACACTTGATAAGAGGTTTGATAGCGAGTGCTTTATTTTCATTATCATTAGTTCCAGCATCTTCATATGCCAATACTAGCAACTCAATAAGTCACATATCTCGGGCTGAAGCTGCAAATCCAGCCAATTTTAAGCGTTTAAGCGTTAATGGCCGCGCAGTGACTTATGCATCAGCGCCGTGTCCTATTAAAATAGGACTGATCTCTTGTGGTCTTGAAAAGCTCAAACTCATCAATAGCAGTATTGATGAGGTGTCCGCGGATTATGATTTGGCGCAAACTTTCTTCTATCCATCAAAAGCCCAGTCCAAGACAGCCGTTGTTGTCATTACCCGTTCTGATCTCATGGATGATAGTGTTAGCGCAGAACGTTATCGTATTAGCTTTACCTTAAAAGGTACGCCATCTGAATTAAGTTGGCATTGGGTTCAGTA
This sequence comes from Psychrobacter communis, assembly GCF_014836505.1. Taxonomy (NCBI): domain Bacteria; kingdom Pseudomonadati; phylum Pseudomonadota; class Gammaproteobacteria; order Moraxellales; family Moraxellaceae; genus Psychrobacter; species Psychrobacter communis. The sequence goes on along the minus strand of NZ_JACSQR010000039.1, from coordinate 464 downwards.
TGGTGTGCAATATCAATGTGTTCGCGGTAACAAAGCAGGGAAATGGACGAAGAATCTTTGCCCTTAACAGCGTCTTAAATAGCGTCTTGGATTGATACATAGATTTAGCATTATCAAAAAATCAGAAATAAACCTTCAAACCCCCTTGACCCCCATCTCAAAGCGCGTATAATGCCACCCAGTCGAAAGGGAAGGGCGCTTAGAAAGTGTTTTGGCACTGAATAAACACCCATTAGCGAGAAAGAACACATCAAACTACTATTAAGTAGGCTGATAAAAATTTCAAACTAAATAAAAATAACTTCTTGACTAATTAAAATAAGCGTCTATAATACGCACCTCATTAGGGAGAACCGGAGTAACTTATATGTGGATTTACATATAACAAACCTGGCTAACCCATTGAAACAAATTATAAAAAAGCTTGACAAACCAAATCATTATGATATGATAGTCGGCTCGCT
>NZ_JACSQR010000038.1:0-24215 GCF_014836505.1 Psychrobacter communis | reverse complement strand
TCTTGGTAAACTTACTTTAGCAACTTCGGACTTCTTTTTTTATCTTTTTTTTGAGCCCTTATCCCGAACTGGGGTTATAGTAAGCAGCATCACCAAAACGGTCATAGGAGTAGAAGCAAAGCTGGTTATTTGAATGAAAAAATGAATAACGTCAGAGTCACGCAGTAAACTCATCTGCTGTGATACAAAGTAGTCTGTGGCAACAATAGGTTTTAATGTAGCCACGTCTTCGACCAGCCCAACGAATAACGCCAATACGTAGCTCATTAATACAAATAAAAGCGTGAATGACAGACCATAAAAATGCCGTATATCGAACCGTTGTGACAGTATTACATACAGCTTGGGATGCCTATCCTTAAATTGAATGATGCGTGTGTGTTTTCCAAGATACTGTTTTGTCATTACCCAATAGCGAATGACTTGATTTAAAAACCACTGTCCATAACGAATCATCACGTACTGCAACACTAATAAAATCCCAACAACTATAAAAAGCAGAGAAACTAAGGCGACCAGTGGCTGATTTTCTTGTATGAGTAACATTAATATTCATTCTTTTCGAGAATATCCCGAATCCTATATAATTACTTTTATTGTTTATAGCCGTTTTCTCGATATAAGTGTTTTTAGCATAGAGCTCAATGCTGTTAAATCTGTAGATATTAACTTGAGAGGTTTTAGTTATGTAGCTTAACGATAAGGCTAATGATCAGCTAATTGAAGGTATTCGATATTGTATTGAAGAATAATGATAACTATTATCATTATTGTTTGCGTTATTTTTATAATGTTGCTAAAGTGTGCATTCTTTATTGCTGAGTAGTGGGTAGCTCTTTGCATCTTCTAGTTTTAAGATGTTATCTATATTAATACTTCAATTACTTATCTTACTTTTATAGCAATTAAAAAGCATAACTTTACCGTGTTTTTCTAGCAGGTATTCATGATGTTATATCGAATCTCTTCTATCAGAAAAGCTGAAAAATATTAGTAAACACTAAATACTTCCAGGATTGTCATCTATGCCAATATTACCAACCTCTTTTGCTATAAAAAACTCTTCCTTACAAAAACCACTATGTTTAACGACTGGTAAAGCTTTTCTGAGCATCGCTATCGCCTCTATTCTTACTACTACCGCATTCGCAGCTGAGAGCGGTGGCCTTACTGTACAACAAATAGAAGCGCAAGAAGCGGCAGAACAGCAAGCTATGCCCTCTGTTGAGCTAGATACCATTGTCGTTAAAGCGGCGCGAGAGGAGCTAGAACAAGCAGCGGGTCTGTCAGTGATTAGTGAAGAGGCCATCAAAAAAGCCTCTGTTTCCAATGACATTGCAGAGATCGTGCGCAAAATGCCTGGGGTTAACCTATCTGGCTCCTCAACTTCTGGTCAGCGCGGTAACCAGCGCCAGATTGACCTACGTGGTATGGGACCGAATAACACGCTGATTCTAATCGACGGCCGTCCTGTTACTTCTCGCAATGCAGTTCGCCCTGGTCGTGCTAGCGAGCAAGATACCCGTGGAGACTCGCAATGGGTGCCGCCGAGCGCTATTGAACGAATCGAAGTATTGCGTGGTCCAGCCGCGGCTCGCTATGGTTCTGGTAGTATGGGCGGGGTAGTTAATATCATCACCAAAGCGCCTACTAAAAAAGAATTTTCGGTCACCGGTCACTACGAATCCCCAGAGAGTGACTTAGAAGGCAAAGACTGGCGCACCAATATCAATATGGCTGGCTCTTTAAACGACAAGCTGTCCTTCCGTACCACGCTGGGTTACCACGACAGTGAAGGTGATGACCCTTATATCAATGCCGAAGACGCCCAAATTGTTGATGGGAGCAACGGACCAGCTGCTTCGGTCGCGGCAGGTGTTGAAGGGGTGGAAAATGTAGACGTCCGCCAGCTTTTTGAATACGCTATGGATGCGATGAATACTGTGGGTTTTGAGGTCAACTACAGCACGCAAGATAACCGCTGGGCGGGCGACTCGCAATTCCAAACAGTCAATGATGACTTGGTCGAAACCCTAGGGGGTGACACCACCAATAAGATGCGCCGCTATGGTGCTGCTTTAACCCATCGAGGTGACTATGAAAACTCCCGTAGTAACAGCTATTTAGAGTTTAACCGTACCAATAATGAGCGCTTGGCTGAAGGTACTGGTGGTAGTATTGAAGGTCAAATTAAGCCTCCAGTAGAAGGCGAAGATTACCTATGGAACAAAGCGACTTATGACACACTTAACGCCAAGTCAGAGTGGGATATCTTTTTTGACCGCCACACCTTGACTGCAGGCGCTGAGTTCCGTGGTGAAAAACTCAATAATCCTGTGGTTTCAGATTTAACTTTTGATGAAGGCTTTGACTTTGGGGATGTGGAAACTGACCCTGCTAAGCGCGATCCAAAATCAGATGCTTACCTGATAGGTGCTTATTTAGAAGACAACTACCAAATCACTCAAGATTGGTATGTAACCCCAGGGCTCCGTTTTGATTATCACAGCGAAGCCGGTAGCAATTGGTCACCGAGTATCAATACTACTTGGGACTTTAGCCCTAACTGGTCGGTGAAAGCAGGGGTCAGTCGCGCCTTTAAAGCACCATCACTTTATCAACTTGATCCCAACTATATCTACTACACTAAAGGCAATGGCTGTCCTTCTTGGATTCCGACTGATCAACGAGGCTGCTATGTTTTGGGTAACACTGATCTCGAGCACGAGACTTCTTGGAACAAAGAGCTGACTTTTACCTATGACGATGGTACAGGACTCAATGCTGGTCTGACGTATTATCATAATGCCTATGACAACCGTATTGGTGCGGGTGTAGATCGTGTGGGTGTAGTTGGTGTGGTGGTTGATAGTGCAGATATAAACCGCTCTGTTTTTCAATGGGAGAACCAAGGCGAAGCCATCATTGAAGGTCTTGAAGGCTTTGTAAAAGTGCCAGTGACTGACACGGTTTCTTGGTCTACTAATGTCACTGGAAATATTCGCTCAGAACGTAAAGATACTGGCGAAGCGTTATCATTAATCCCTAAGTTTACTGTTAATTCTAACGTTAACTGGGACATTACCCCACGTTGGAATACCGACTTTGGTGTTAGTTATTACGGAACTATTGAAGCGCCTGAAGTTTCAGTTACTACTGGCGATGCGTTAGAAACGCTAAAGCTTGATCGTAAGCCTTATGCACTTGCCAATATCAGCACTCGCTATAACTTGACGGATAGTGTCACCGTTGGTGCCGGAATCAAAAACTTATTTGATAAGCAAATTAAACGCGAAGGCACGGGTACCAATGCGGGTGCTCGAACTTTTAATGAGCCAGGTCGGGCTTATGTGTTTGATGTGAGTATTGATTTCTAATTCTTAGATACAGTATTTTCTTTAAGAATAAAAAAGGTCTGAACTAATGGTTCAGACCTTTTTATTTGGGTGATCAATTGTCTCATAATCTTGTAAAAAGTAATTCATTTAAATGCGACTGGTGATGCTGTCACTGGCTTTGAGCCAGGTCGTAACATCAAAGCCTCTTTAATCTAACAGTTCTAAAGCTTATTGGTTTTGGTATCGTCACTATAGTTAAAGTATCTTAAAAACGCTACGGTGCTGCTGATATCAATTTTTTGCAGCCTCTGTCTGCGTAGGCTCAGCAAGCGAGAAAAATTGATATCAGCAGCACTGTTATGTATCGATATTGCTTTTCCCTGACTATATATATTCTTAGTTTTTATTAGTCAGTAACTATTGAATGATTTTCAGAAGGTGAGATAAATTGTTCTTTTTAAGAAGTAAGGAATGAAGCTAGAGGCAGTTAGCTTGAATTACACCGTATCGACAATCACTGGACGACCTTGATGGTTTAAAACAGTGACATCGACGTTGTATAAATCTTTCATGGTTTCTTGCGTGAGGACATCTACAGGCGCTCCTGTGGCTAGCACACGCCCATTTTTCATCGTTACCACGGTATCAGCGAACTGTGCGGCTTGATTGATATCATGGAGGACAATGACCACGGTTTTTTGCTCAGTATGACTTAACTCACGTAGTTCACGCATCAGGCGACCAGCATGGTACATATCCAAATTATTTAATGGCTCGTCAAGCAATAAATACGGCGTATCTTGACAAACAATCATCGCAATCAGCACACGTTGGCGTTGACCACCTGATAGTGTCGATAAGAAGCGTTCGGCTAACGGCTGAAGCTCATAGCGCTCTATAATTTCTTGCACTTTTTGTTGATCGTTGGCGGTTGGCTGACCTTGATGATAAGGATAGCGCCCAAACATTAGTAGTTCATGCACCCGAAGCCGCCCTTGCACTTGGTTATCTTGCCCAAGCATTGCCACCGTTTTAGACAAGGTTCGTGCATCACAGCTGACAATACCACGTTCCTCATTATTTACATCAAAGCTTACTTGCCCACTTTGCAAAGGTTGCAAGCGTGCCATCACCGAAAATAGAGTGGATTTGCCAGCGCCGTTGGGACCAATTAAGGCAATGATTTGGGCACTAGGCAGGGTCAGTGTCATGTCATGCAAGATTTGCTGTTTGCCGATATGATGCGAGATGCCAGTTATTTTTATCATAATTGTTCTTACTTTATTGTTTTTACTTCATTTGAGTATCTGTGAGCTAAATTTTCAATAAATTTTTATGGTTAATGGCTTGAGCGACGTTGGCTCATAAAAATCAATATTAAAAATACCAAGCCACCAGCCAATTCAATGACGACCGATAAGACGCCAGCCATACCGAGAACTTGCTCAAATATGGTTTGACCGAGTACCAAGCAAATAATTGCCACTAAGCTGACCAATATTAAGCGTTCGCTATGATACATATTACGCGCGATACGATTGGTCAATGCGCAGACCAATAAGCCAAAGAAAGTCACTGGACCAACTAATGCGGTTGCCGTAGCAACTAGTACCGCAATGCCCGTTAACAGCCCAAATGCTAGGCGTTGGTAGTTGATACCGAGGTTGATTGCCTGTGATTTACCAAGCATCAAAACATCGCACTGATAGCGCCAGCGCCAAATAAACAGCGCACTAATGACACAAATAATAAAGCTAATACCCAAAAGTTGTGGGTTTACGGTATTGAACTGGGCGTAACTTGCCGATTGCACAACGACGAAATCATCAGGGTTAATCAATCGCGCAATCAGTGCCGATAAGCTGCGAAACAACACCCCAAAGATGACGCCGACTAATATCAGCCGTGTTAAATCCTGACTGCTTTTGGAGAACAGTAGTTTAAATAGCAATAACGACGCGCCAAACATCAAGACAATTTCAAGCGAAAATTTAGCAATCGGATTAAGACTGGTAAAGCTAATCGCGCCCAAAAAGAATACTAGTAAGCTTTGCAGCAATACATACAGCGAATCAAAGCCCAACAATGAGGGCGTCAAAATAGGATTGTGGGTTAAGGTTTGAAACAATAGGGTAGAGACGCCAATCGCATAACCAACGACCATCAGCGCTAGTAGTTTTTTACTACGTAATGGTAGCGCAAAATCCCAATGTCCATGGACGTTAATGCTTAAAAACAGAATCATCGAGATAAGCAATACAATGGACGCAATCGATTTTGGATGATTAACGATTGTTGTCCAGAGTTGTGCTAGACGACTTTGTCCAGAAGTAAGAGCGTCGTTATTTTCTGAAGCACTATCGTCTGCGGTGTTAGTGGTTGCGGCGCTAGGCTTAGATGATGAAAACATGCGTAAATCCTATAGTGCCAAACTTATTGGTAAAAAAGCAGTGATAAGTGAAAAGATTAGGTAACTGGATTGGGTTGAGTGATTCAAATAACAGCTTTTATTGTTCAGCAGGTGCACGTAATAATAGCCATAAAAACAGTACCGTACCAACCACACCGAAAACTGTTGCTACGGGCACTTCAAATGGATAGCGAATCGAGCGTCCAATAATATCGCACAGCAATACCGCTGAAGCACCAAGCAAGGCAACCGCAGGTAAACTACGGCGTAATTTATCACCCATCAATCGACTGACGATATTGGGCACGACCAAACCAATAAATGGAATCATACCCACCGTCACGACGACAACGGCACTCATCATGGCAACCATTCCGACGCCAATCCACGTCACATGACGCTTGCTGATGCCTAAGTTAAGCGCAATATTATCGCCTAAACCAATGATGGTCAGTTTATCGGCGATGATATAAGCCAGCACGCAGAGTACACCTGTCAGCCACAATAATTCATAACGACCAGCTAATACGCCAGAAAAGTCACCAAACTGCCAAACACTTAGCATTTGTAATGACTCAGTCTGATACGCGATGAAGGTCGTCACTGCTTCAATGATGCCGCCAAAGACAATACCAATCAGCGGAATCATTAAAAAGTCTGTCGGTGGAATACGGTGAATCAGCAGCATAAATAACATCATGCCAAATAGAGCAGCGATGGTTGCCACGCCCATTTTAATAATAAGCGCACTGGCTGGAAACAGCAAGCTGACCACGAGCAACCCTAGCGCTGCACTTTGGGTAGCACCAACCATTGATGGCTCAACGAAGCGGTTTTTTAGTACTACCTGAATAATCATTCCAGCCACTGCCATTGCGATACCTGTTAAGATAATGGCAATGGTACGCGGTAGTCGGCTGACTAACATTAACGAGCTGTCTGAGTTGGCGCTATGACTGATGAGGCTTTGCAGGATACCTGACCAGGAAAAATCGGCTACACCGATTGATAAGCTTAATAACACCAAAAGCCCCATAATGATGAGGCTAGCGCTGTTAATGAACCATGGTGCCATAACGGCACGTCGAGGTTGAGCGCTAAAACTATTGCTCGCGCTTTTTGACGACTTTGCTGAGCTAGTGGACAAAGAAGCGCTTGCTTTATCCTCAACACTGATCTTATTAGAAAATAACGGCATAAAGTTTGCTGGCTTAGAAATTTATTGACGCACAAAGTGATCGTTTGAGGACAGTTATCTAATAATGCTTAATAAATCTAACGATTATTTAGCATTATTAAAAGCGTCTTTAATGGTCGTTAAATCTTTAATCCATTGATAATAACCGCCGAATGCAAGATAAGAGTCTGGACTGAGATATACCACTTGATCTTTACTCCAAGCAGTGGTTTGGGCAACCAGTTTATTATCTAATACTGCTTTTGCTCCAGCACTGTCTTCACCAATTGCCGCGCTACGGTCAATGACAAATAACCAGTCTGGATTGGTCTTTTGTAGATATTCAAAAGACACTGGCTGACCGTGGTTACCATCTTTGATTTGTCCATCCGCTATTGGAATATTGAGTACGGTGTGAATAAAACCATAGCGTGACTCAGTACCATATACCGACATTTTATTGCCATTGACCATGACGACTAGGCCTGTGCCCTTATCTTTGGTGGAAGCTTTGGTTTCTGCTAACAGGTCATCAATGTCTTTTTGCAGTTTGGCCGCTTGCTCACTTTTACCAAACAATACTCCTAAATCAGCCAGGCGGCGCTTGCTCGATTCATAAATATCGGCGGTATCGACACTCATATCAAGGGTAAGAGCAATGTTCGAAAGTTCATCGTATTTTTTAGCAGTGCGGCCGCCAATTAAAATTGCCTGCGGTTGTAGCGCATTCAAGGCTTCAAGATCTGGCTCAAATAACGTACCTACTTCTTTTGGCTCAGGTTGGTTTTTTGCTTGCAGATTGTCTAACAACATATTGTTTGGCATACCTTGAATAGGCACATCAAGAGCGGCTAAATCTTGCATTAGCGTCATGTCATATACTGCAATGGGTGATGGGTTCATCGGTAAGCTTACTTCACCTTTTACGGTATCAATTTTTACAGTAGTGGCAGACTCGCCATTACTAGTAGCATTTGAGACTGTATCTGTCGTTTTATTTTCTGTTGTAATCGTTGCAGTTTCAGAGTCGCTAGAGTCGGATGATGTACAGCCAGTCAAACTAACAGTGGCTACTAATGCCACCATCATAGTGGTTAATAAAGGACGCTTGAATACAGGTACTGGTGTAGAGAGTAAAGTGGTAAACATAAATAACTCATTATACAGGTTATAGAAAGTTGGTTAATCAAACGACTGCCAAATATATGAAGGGTAGTAAAGAGTCTGCATAACTGTATTAACAACAGTGTTCTTCGCTATTTATTTTGCCTTCAATCTTCAATCTTATTGCTTATTTCGTTTTTTGTAAGGTCAGATAAGTAAACAGCGATTATCATAAAGGAGTTAGTGATATATATCAATGATAATGAGAACTATTGTCATTATTTATATTGGTTATTTTCATAGATAGAGGTACTCATCTTTCTAGCAGCTTTTAAGAAACAGCTTGCCTTCCTCTTAAACCTATTTAAAGTAGAGAGGGTAATTTGTAAGCGGAAATTAACATCTGAAAGATAATTATTGTTAATAGTTATCGTTTGCATTACTATTACATTTTATTTTATAGACTTATTAGGCTGTTATGGGTTCAACAAGTTTCAATGTGCCATCACTTAAATTAACATCAACAGTTATGGGTTGTGTTGTCACATTACACTTGCTGACAGCACTTGCATTGGTGATAGTCAAAACCCCTGTGACTACTATTAAGCCACTTAAAATAACGCCACCTATAGAAATACAGTTGGTGTCAGAAGTTACGACAATTGCAGAGCCGGTGACGGCAGCCGCAGAAGTCGAACCTATTAAAGCGCTCAAACCACAATCTGTTAGCGTACCTGAGGCAAAACCAGAGCCTAAAAAAGCCGTGCAACCAGTTGTGAAAGAAGAGACATCAAAGCCTCAAGTTGATACTAAGCCAGCTACTGCGACAACAAAGGTAGTAAATAGCAAGCCTGTCATCAAACAACCAATAAAATCACAAGAATCAGACGCAGCAGCTCAAGCAAGCGCTTTAGCAGCCGATAACGAACGTAAGATATTGGCAGTACAGGCTGAAAAGGCTACTCAACAAGTGCATGCCAAAGCTATGCGAGAGGCTCAGGCAGCAGCGGATGCCAAAGCAAAGGCAGATCGTGAAGCGCAAGCCGAATCCGATGCCAAAGCGGCAAGAGAAGCCGCACAAGCCGCTGCTCGTGAGAAAGCCAATCAACAAGCTGCCGCCGCCGCAAGTAATACCCCCGTCAATTTTACTGCCACTAACGCTAACTGGGCCTCAGCACCGAGTTTTAGTTTTCCTGCTCGTGCCAGACGAGCTGCCAAATCAGGCGAAACCTTTAGGGTGGTTTTGATATTACAAGTTAATAAGCAAGGCGGCATTGATAATGTGAGCTTAGCGCAATCTTCTGGCAACGCTGCACTCGATAGAGAAGCTCAGCAACAAGTACGTTCTGGTAAATTTAAACCCTTTACGAAAAATGGCGTACCAGTGGTGGGTAATGTGACTTTACCTATCAGTTATGCAGTGCCGTAAAAGTTAGTTATTTACCAAGCCCATTATTTTCAAAGCGTCACTATTTATAATTTTTCATGATAAGTCGTTATGCGGTACTCGCAACGAACTCATATGATTGCATAACATATTAAGGAGTCTGATATGGACTTTACAAGCTACTGGCAATACAGCGATTTGGTGACCAAAAGCTTGTTTTTCTTGCTATTGGTCTTATCGGTGCTCTCTTGGGTAACTGGTATTATTCGCATATTACAAAGCCGAAAATTGGCCGCCTGTGTTGCTGATGATTTGAGTCAGCAGGTTGAGATGAAGCGTTCAGCTGTGACTAACTCTGATGCTGCTATGCGTCGATTAGTCATTGAGCAAGCATTATTAAAGCATATAGGGCGTTACCGTTTTGCTAGCGAACGTGGCTTACCTATTTTAGGTACCACTGCAGCGATCGCGCCATTTATTGGGTTATTTGGTACAGTGTGGGGTATTTTTCACGCGTTACATAATATCGGTACCAGTGGGCAAGCAGGACTTGGACAAGTGGCAGGGCCAGTTGGCGAGGCGCTCATTATGACAGGTCTCGGTATTGCCGTCGCAATTCCAGCAGTGGTGTTTTATAACCTTGCCGTACGTATCAATCGACGGGTAATGTACCATGCCAATGATAGAGCCCATGATTTATTGGCGCAGTCTGTTAATTTAGCAGCAATGCAACCTTCAATGGAGCCTCATAATGTAGCTGAAAAGCAGGGTATAACCACTAATGTCACTGGTAGTAAGAGTGCTCATAGCAATAGTAGTATTCATACTGATAAACAAGAAGCTTATCAACAGTAGCAGTGCTAGCCTTTATTTATAAAGCTGTTGTAAACGATAGAACTGCATGGTTTTTTTCAAAGCAAAAATTTATGATTTTGTATAAGACTGATACACAATTGAGAATATTATGGCATTTCAGTTAGGTGATGATGACGTCCAAAGTATGAATGAGATGAACCTCATTCCACTTATTGATGTCATGTTGGTATTAATGATTATCTTTTTATTGACAGCGACTGTTTTGAACCCAACAGTACCGCTTGATTTACCCAAGACCAGTGCGCTAATCAATGAGCAGCCACCTGAAGCAATCCAAATCAGTATTGATAAAGATGCCGGTATTTTTTGGGATAGCGATCCTATTAGCATAGAAGAGTTAGATACTCGTTTGCAGCAAGAAAGTGATTCAGGCAAAGACCCTTCTATTCAATTGCGCGCGGATAAAGACAGCAAATATGATACGGTGGCGCAAGTGTTAGCATCGGCAAGCCAAGCAGGTTTAAGTAAAATTGCCTTTGTTAATGAATAACAATGAAAAATAGGAGTCATTTACCATAGTTGGCTTTCTATATAATCAATCTCGTCCCGCTATTATTAAAAATAACTAAGATAATAATAAAAAATAAATATAATAACAATCTTTCTCTTCCGCCTTGCTTGGGTAACCTAGCGAGGTTTTTCTTATCCAGTAGATAAGGTCAGAGTGCTAAAGTTATCTTGAATAGGCTTAATCTTAGAAGTTCTTTAAGCTCTCTAATAGAGAGGTTGTAAATACCTCTCCATGAGATTGGTTGTAAAACTGATAGCTACAACGCTCCTCAAAGTGCTCACAGACTTCCTTGGCGAATTCTTTTTTACTCATCAGAGTAGGCGCTACTACTGGCATAGTGGTCTGCTCTGGAGAGTGACTAAAAGTGAGTCGTATTTGTTTGTGTTTATTATTGGATATATCTGCAAGTTGCGCTTTAGGAAGATTTTGATATGCCTGCCAATAGTTAATCATCTCTCCATTTTGCCACCAAAGTGATGGATCTGCACTGAAATACTGCTGATAAGCTTCAGGATGCTTGAACAAATTATATAACACAAACAAACCACCGTAAGAGTGTCCCCAAATGGCTTCTTGCTTCGGTTTCTCGCCCAACTGTTCATATACCCAAGGTTTAATTTCTTTTTCAATCAACGCATAAAAGTTTTCTACACCGCCGTTTAATCGCTCTCTACCTTCTTCTGTAAACGCATTGTTATCTGTAGTGTTGGCTAATAGTGGTGGGGTATAGTCATAAGCTCTGGCGTCAACATCAAAACGATAAGGCGTCTGATAGCCTATGAAGACCAAAGCGGGCGCTGATTTTTGTGGTGTGGATTTGGATAATAAGCGCAGCGTTTCTTTGTTTAAATCATCAATAGCCGCATTGCCATCAAGCATATAAAGCACTTTACTAGGAGTTTTTACAGAATTGTTAGAGAGTAGATGATCGGTTGTCTGCTCAGGAATAGCTAACCACACTTGATAATGACGAGGTTTTGCATAGGCTTGCAGCGTTTTCAATTGTGAATCGGTTAAGCTAGAGGAGGATAGTTCTGGTGCAGGTGCACTGAAGGTATGATATACGAAACGATACCCGATATCTTTGGCATGCAATAAGCTCATATCTACGGTCTTGGTCAAGTCAGGTTTAGCATAGCTTGGTGACATCATTACTCCTGCCATAGTTATCGTTATAATTGCAAGGCTTCCCTGAAATCTTGACATACTTATCCTTTATTATATTTAGTTTATTGAAAAAAGCCTTAGACATAGCGTTGCTTATATTGAAGCTGTAAGAGGATTAACAAATGCAGTTTATATCACTGATAATGATTGACAATTAGTTACAATATCGTAATAATAATGCATATGATAATCGTTATCAATAGTATTGCTTTCTAGTGGTTCTGTATTTCACAAAAATCCTTCTTATGAGATTAAATTATGTCACGTTCAACTCAGTCATGTTTCAGCAAAAACCTATTATCTAAAGTTTCTATTTTATCTATTGCACTATTATCTTTAGGGGTTGCAGGCTGTCAAAATACGATGTCATCATCTAGCGCAACGCCTGTATCTACCTCTAATGCTGTCACCACGGGTCTCATGAAAACTCAAAGTAACTATGCTGATACCCGTTATTTAACGATTGACGGCAAAGATTATCCTGTTTCTGAAAACTCTGCTCGAGTAGTCATCAATAAAGCGAAAAATGCACCAGAATTGGTCGCTGATATTTTTGATGGAAAAGGTAAAGTTGCAGTACCAGGCTATAAAGTGATGTTGATGGTTCGAACGAACTCAGTGGCTGCAGAAGGCAGAAAGCTAAATAATGGTAAAGTTATCGATAATCGCATGATCCATCGTGGCAGCAAAACTCTTGTTGGTATCCCTGTTGTCAATGGTCAAGCAAAACTTGATCAGGCACAATTATTAAATTTCGATATCATTTTTGACGATTTAACAACAGTCGTTACAGAGGGCGAAGTGGTCAAACCACGTGGTACCAAACTAACCAAAGCAAATATACCAGTTACCAATAAAAAAGTGGTCGTACACTCTTTGACCTTACCTAACATTGCTAGCGGTGAGAGTGCAGGTGGTGGTGTTAATTTCGAAGCCAGTGCAACAGTAGATGGCAAAGTCATAAAAACTGGCGCTAATAGTGCTTTTAATATCTTTTATACCGCGACTAGTGATAATGCTAGAGGATTCTAGTTGTTGAGTGCTAACTGGTAAGAACAGACTCTGACTTCACTAGATGAAGCCAGAGTCGTTTCCGTTTAATCGTTATCTGTTTTTAAAACCACTAACAAACCCAATGGGTTATCTACTATTGCTTTAAGGAATTCTCACGTGGTTAATAATACCTCCAATCAATCCTCGCATTTCCGACTATCTCCGCTATGCTATTCTGTTTTATCGTTACTCTTTATGTCAGTACCAGCGACTGCTGCTGAATCACAAAATAATGCTGATTCAGAGCCTAGCACCACATTAGATACAATTGTCGTTACCGCAAACCCTTTATATGCCATTGATCCGAGTGAAGACAATAATTTATATAATGCCAATGTCGCGACGGTCGGCACCAAGATACCAGATTATCTAGAAAATATTCCACAGTCTATCAGTGTGATCACCCAAGCGAAAATCGATGACTTAAATCTTGATACCCTAGACCAAATTGCTAAGCGCACGACAGGCTTACGCGTCCTGCAAAATGATGATGGGCGCTCCTCTATTTTTTCTCGTGGTTATGAATATGACCAATACAGTATCGATGGGCTCGCCTCTCCAATGGCAAGTATCAATGGCACCTTGCCTAATTTAGCGGCATTTGACCGAGTAGAAGTCATGCGTGGTCCATCTGGCTTGTTTAATTCAGCGTCAGAGATGGGCGGTGTGATAAATTTGGTTCGAAAGCGTGGTGAAGCCGATGGCAAGCAAATCTTAGAAGCCAATGTTAGTAACCCAACAGGTTATGGCGTAACTGCTGATCTACAAGGCAGTTTAAGCGCCGATGACAGTCTGGTTGGTCGAACGGTCCTGCAATACAATCAGCGTGCTAATCCAGTAGTTGATGATATCGGCGGAAAAGACAATCAAAATAGTACGGTCTATGTCAGTGTTGATAAGCAATTGAATGATTCCAGCAAATTTGGTCTAGGTTATTTAATGCAAGATCGACAAATCACACCTAATAATGGTCTACCAACTTTTGCAGATAAATCATTAATATCTTTACCTCAAGATAAATTCTATGGCGCTAAATGGAATGACTTTAACAGTCAGAGCCATGATGTGTTTGCCGATTTTGAGCATCGTCTTGCCAGTGCCGGCGTCATAAGTGCCGGTATGCGCTACTCTGATCGAGAGGCTGATTATAATTATGCTTTTGCAGGAAGCGCCCTTGTAGACAATAAAACCAATGTTGCTGGTATTGGTGCAGATATTCATGAAACGTCACTTAGTGCTGATGTCAATCTAAGCCAACCTTTTAAGATTGGCAACCATCAAAGCGAATATGTCATTGGTGCTGACTATAAACGCTTTAAAACTGATAATGAGAATGCACGAACTCAAGCCTTGGGTAAAGGGCTCACAGTCGAACAAATCAACGATTTGAACGAAGTCAGTATTATTGAGCAAGCACGTCGCGGTGAGAAAGGTTTTGCCCTCGTACACACTGAAAATACGCTGAGTGAGACAGGTTTATATGGCAAAGTCAATTATAAACCTATCGATAAGTTAAGTTTAATCGCCGGTGGTCGTTTGAGTCACTATGAGATAGAAAGTGATGACAAGATTAGCAATGCTAATGCCAGTACTGACAGTAGTAGCAAAGCCACCGGCTATGGGGCTGCTGTGTATGAGTTGACGCCAAATATCAACGCATATGGTAGTTATACCCAAGTATTTACCCCACAGTATGTCGCCAATAAAGACGGTGAGTTACTAAAGCCGCGTGAAGGCGATCAAATAGAAATCGGTCTAAAAGGACATTGGCAAGATACCTTATCTGCAAGACTAAGTGCCTACCGTCTGACCGATGAAAATGCTGCTGCTCCTACAAAAGATGGCGATCAAGTTGCATTAGGTAAACGTCAAATGCAAGGCGTAGAACTAGAAGTTAATGGCGAGATTATGCCGAATTTGCAGGTATCTGGCGGTTATAGCTATCTAGATAGTGATATTAAACAAGCATCAAGTGATAGGGATGATGGCATTTTCTTACTAATGCCAAAGCATTCTGCGAACCTTTGGGTAAGCTATGAAGCGGATAATTGGCTTGCTCGTCCATTAACAGTAGGATTGGGTGTCAACGCCGTCGGTGAGTTTTCTTCCTCTCAAGGTATCAAAGCAGATTCTTATAATACTTGGGATGCAATGGTCAGTTATCCATTTAATGATCAGCTCACCGGACAGTTAAACGTCTATAACCTCTTTAACAAAGACCATTATGTCCGCGTCGGTTCACTCAATACCTTTAATATTCCGGGTGATGAGCGTGAAGTAAAAGCGTCATTGTCTTATAAATTTTAGAAATAGTCATGGCTTGTTAGGTTACAAGCCTAATAAATGAGGCGCATTGAGTGGATCAAGCGCCTTGTCTTTTTTATAAAACTAATTTTTTATAAAGGGTGCATTATGTCCCAAGTTTTTGATCAACATTATACAGACAAAGTGCCATTACCCGTGGCGGCTAAAATAAAGTTCATGAACCATATCAATGATGAACACCAAGATGAGCTGGCTATGTTTGTGGAGGCATTTGCTGACACTAAGCTCAGTAATGATGTAGCGGTTGTGGTGGCAGAGGTTTATAGCGATGGATTATTGCTCGAAGCAGCAGCTCAAAACTCAGAAAGTCTACCAAGTCATAAAGCTGAATCGTTGCCTGATGTGGTCAAGCAATTCTTTATTGAATTTGAAAATGTGATTGATGAAACGGTTTCTTTGAAGTCGCAATATATCAACCTCTTGCAGGTGGCTTCAAAGAAACTTGGCAAGCAGGCGATAAAACAGCAAGAGCGTTATTTCACTGTGATTGATAGTTATTACGCCAGCCCGAATATGTATCGATTGGTCGTGATCGCGCCTGCTGACTCGCCACTGAATCATGCAGGATACGCTTATCTGTTTGAAATGAATACTGACATATCAAACAGTCATGAATCTGCTAATGCCTCTGATAACGCATCGGAGAGGTTACAACGTTATTATACCTTGCGAAAAGCATGGCAAGATGCAGGAACTCAGCGAATACATGGCTGGGTGGATACTTATATTCATGGTGACACGCCTGGTGGAAATTGGGCAAGAGCGGCTCAAGCTGGCACGCAGCTCAAAAGTGTTCGCGATTATCCTGAAAAGATTGCGCATTTAAATGACGGACAATGTCTGCTTATCTGCGACGAAACGTCTATACCAACAGTCGCTAACTTATTAGAAAATTGGCACAATCCAATAGCGCCAATCGTCATTGTCGTTACTCATGATGTGGCAGATAGAGCGTATTTACAAGATATCGAATTAAGTCAGACATTAGCACAGATAGATAATTTTAAAAAAGATAGTATAACGCATATCTTAAATACGCCAACCACCAATCTTCCTGATGCTGTCTTGTCAGTTATAGATACACGCTTAGAAGGCGCATCTATCGTTATAGAAAAGGTTTGGGGAGCGCTTGGAGCGTCTGATGCCAAAATATTAAAGCGTCAATTAAAGGCTAAGTTTGGTTTGTCTCGCCAAGATATGGTGATGAAAGTGTATTGGCGAGCGTCTTAAAAGGTGAGTATGAGTCGCTTTGAACTGTCCCGACTATATCGGAGGCTGTTTATTTAAGTTAGGCCGCTAGATCTAACGGATTGAGGTTATCATAATACTGTTTTTCAAACTCAAAAGGTGGCACATCATCAATAGCGCGATACTTAGTAGAAAATGCTTTCGCTTGTGCTTATATCTGGCTGAAATAATGAGTGTTTGTAGTGGCACACTAAATTTGGACTGTATTTAGGAGGAGATATACTACACACAAAAAAGCCAGACAACCTAAGCTGTCTGGCTCTAAAATTTGAACGACTTATCTATGATTATGTTCCCGCCATACAGCATGTTCACATACCTCACAGCACCAACTCTCTTTTGCTCGCATATAAGGGATGTCTGCTGGTATCTGTAAAGGGCAAACATAGCCGCAGTACTCACAAAGCACATCATCTAAATAAGCAAAACACTCACCGATTATCTCGAACAGCACTTGTGGGCTAATCTTATACTCCTCACAGACGGTTTCGATATGAGCGATATAATCACTTTCGTTATCATATGACCAGTAATCCTCACAGATTCTTAGATCTCGTGCGTTCTGCGTCATATTCGGCTGAAGCTTTACACTCATCACATTCTCCTTAGTAGCCGCCATAGCCAGACTGCGGTAATAGCTCGTAAAGCTCGCTCTGAAGCTGACAACACATATCCTCAATCACATAGTCAAGACTGGCATCTAAGCCCTTCTGCACCCATACCCGCACCGCCATATCGTTATTAAAGCAGTGCTTCACTCCCAAGAAGCGTGCTAGGTTATAACCCGATGGAACGTAAAACTCACGCATCAATGCATTGGCGATAAGATTTGCTTCATCACTGATTGCACCGTCCCGTTTAAACTCGCTAAACAGCTCTTCATAATTGATAATTGTTATAGTGACGTCTCCTTGTCTGTTTGTGCATTAGAGCTATTTGTATTTGCTGCGCTGGTTAGCTTTTCCTTACTCGCCAGTAGCAAGTTATCCATCGCTGAGCCATCCTGACGGGTGATATCAGGCACATAGCGGCTATACACCCGAAACAGCATCTCAGTACTACTGTGACCCATCTGCCGGGCTATCCACTCAGGATTCTCACCAGCAGCGAGCCAAAGTGTCGCTGCGGTATGCCGAGTCTGATAAGCCCGCCGATGTTTAAGACCGAGTAGGGCAAGCGTGGGTTTCCATACCCGCCGGTTCACATTGCGGTACTCCATCGGATTGCCTTGTGAATTGCAAAACACAAACTCTGACTTACCAAAGGTGCGCGTCTTCTGCTCTAGCAAGGCATCATAGACCAACTGTGACATCGCAATATCACGTTGTGAACCTAACGTCTTAGTCGGGCCCATCTCACCATTTACTAATGCACCACGGATACTGATCTCACGCCGATCAAAGTTAATACAGTCCCACTTCAGTCCATCAATCTCACTGGTACGCATTCCTGTAAAAAAGCGAATGGTGTAGTAGGGCCTATAATCAGCTCGGACATGCTTTAAAATCAGCCATACTTCACTCAGTGTGAAAGGATTCACATCTGGACGAGCTTGCTTGAGATTCTTAATATTTTTATAAGGCATCTCAAACTCATGGCGATCAGACGCTTCTTCTAGTATCATACGAAGAAGTATCATGATCTGATTGATTCGTGCTACTGACAGACTTGACTGACCATCTTTACCGTAACGAACTTTGGCGAGGGAGCTACGGAAGGTCAGCAAGTCTGGTTTTTTTATGGCGTGTACTGCTTTGCCACCAAACTCAGGCAACAAGTACTTATCAAGAATAATCTTTATTTTTTGCCGATAGCTTGGCCGCCATTCAATCTTCTTCTCCTCATACCAAATCTCTGAAAACTGCCTAAAGGTAGGATTGCGACTGATACAAGCTTCCGCTCTATCAGCCAGTGCATTCATTTCCTGCGCTCGTTCACTCTTTGGGAAGTAAGTAGCGTAATCAAAGATACCTAGGGTTATTTCAGCTTCCATTTTTTTCAAGACTTGCGCTAATTTTTTACGATTAGCTGGATTGTCTTCTAAACTGGTTTTCTCTCGACAGCGCTTACCTAAGTAGCGGAAGTCTACGACCAGCTTGCCAAACCGTCCTCGCATAGTAGCCATAGTAATTCTCCTTTTATTACTGAAGTGCCATACCGTTGATGGCGCTCATAACTGGCTTACACATATCCTCTTCGATACGCTCCCATACGTACAAAATCTTGCGACCGCCGAAAGGACGAATGTAATGGATGTTTTCAATCAAAACGGTGTCTTTCATTTGATTGCGGATAGTACGTGCGTCGTACTTGATGCGTTCGGCTAACTCATCAGTTGTTAAATAAGTATTGCTCATAGTGTTTACCTCTTTTCAGTTATTAAGTCATTGCATTAAGTGATAGAATAGAAATTATTTTATCAGCCTTAAAAATGCACCTTTGAAGTATCAGCTGTTATTTACCTGCTTAGAGGTAATTAGTAACCGATTTGTGTACTATATTATCTTTTTACCTCAATGTAAAGCATTTTTACCCGAAAAGAGGTATTAATTATGATTGTGTCTAAACTTCCTGTAATTTTGGCAGAGAAAAAGTTGCGTGTAGCAGATGTTGTAAGAGCAACAGGTATGAGTAAATCAACCCTTCATAAGTTATACAATGAAGAGTCATCAAGAATTGACTTCAATACCATCGACCAGTTATGTGAGTTTTTAGATGTGCAGGTGGGTGACTTATTTATTTATAAGCCAAATAATAAAGATAATGAAGAGTCTTGAGGAACTACAAAGTTGAAAGAAATTCTCAGATGAATAATTGGTAGAGCCTTATATATATGACGTTCCAAGGCCTACAATTAAGGTTGGGGTTATTTTTAAAACTTACTTTTTCATGATTTGGTCACGTTTTGGTCACGCTATGAGCTCAACATACAAAAGCAGTAAAAAAGGAAAAGCGATGTTAAGAAAATATTTCTTAGCATCGCTTTTTATAAAGATAAGAATAATAAGTTGGGTTCAATTACGAAATCAGTGTTTATAGCGTGGGCACGAAATGGTCACGTTTTGGTCACGGTGCTGATTTTTGAGCTTTTAATATGTTAGATAAACTTAGCAATTAGACTGAATAGCTCATGCTGAAAAACGCTACAGCCCTTAAAAATCGGACAAAAAAAAGCCTCACTGTTAAGTGAGGCTTTTTAAGTATTTGGAGCGGGAAAAGAGATTCGAACTCTCGACCCCAACCTTGGCAAGGTTATGCTCTACCACTGAGCTATTCCCGCTAATTATCAATTAACTATCGTCAGTTGATGAAGGCGTATTATACGCAGTTTTATTTACCTGTCAACACCTAACACGAAAAAAAGTAAAAGTTAGCAAAACAGGCATGTCATCCAGTCATAATTTTATGTTATAACAGTTTATTATAATATGTATTCCAAAAGCTTTGTATGGAAGAAATAAGCTGGTGTGCATTTTATAAGAAACCCCATCTTTATTGATA
Organism: Psychrobacter communis; assembly: GCF_014836505.1. Taxonomy (NCBI): domain Bacteria; kingdom Pseudomonadati; phylum Pseudomonadota; class Gammaproteobacteria; order Moraxellales; family Moraxellaceae; genus Psychrobacter; species Psychrobacter communis. Next base: position 4,118 of record NZ_JACSQR010000038.1, on the reverse strand, counting down.
GTCATCAATATTTATAATTTTAAGCATTAAGGATAAAAAATGAGTCAACAATATACCATCGCGGATTATTTATTCGATCGTATCGCTGAAGCGGGTGCGACTGAAATCTTTGGCGTGCCCGGTGATTTTAATTTAACGTTTTTAGATAATATTATTGCGTCTGATAAGTTGCGCTGGGTCGGCAATACCAATGAGCTAAATGCTGGCTATGCTGCTGATGGCTACGCACGTGAGCGTGGTTTTGCTGCTATGGTGACGACTTTTGGCGTGGGTGAGCTGTCAGCGATTAATGCTACCGCGGGCTCTTTTGCCGAGTACGCACCCGTGCTGCACGTGGTCGGTGCGCCAAGTACCGCCCTGCAAGATTCAAAACGCCGGATTCACCATACTTTAGGTGATGGGGTGTTTAATCATTTTATTAAAATGGTTGAACCGGTCACCGTCGCGCGAGCGCAAATCACACCTGATAACGCGGCCTCTGAGATTGATCGTGTGATTCGAGTTATTCTGAAAAAGCATCGTCCCGGTTATTTGTTGTTATCACCAGATGTGGCAAAAATGCCGATTTATCCGCCAACGACCAAGCTTGATGACAGCCAAGAAGATATCACCAGCCAAGCCGCGTTGGCAGACTTTAAGCAAGCACTCATAGAGTTTTTACCTAATAAAACCACCACACTGATGGCAGATTTGATGGTGCATCGTTTGGGGTTGCAAAACCAGCTAAAGGCTTTAATTGCTGATACCGATATTCCTTATACGACGTTATCATGGGGCAAAACCTTGCTTGATGAAAACAGTGAGCGTTGGGCAGGTACTTATGCAGGCGTGGCATCACGTCCTGTGGTTAAAGATGCGGTAGAAAATTGCGAATGCTTAATTAAAATCGGCGTGCAATATACCGACACGACCACCGCAGGTTTTAGCCAAAATATCGATGAAAAAGTCGTGGTTGATTTGCATTATGAGCGGGCGTCTATCAGCGGTCAAAACTTTGCGCCGATTGCGCTCAAAGATGCGCTGCAAACCCTGCATGAAGTCATGACCTCAGGCGTTAATATCGTACCGAAGCAATTTTGTAAGGCGATGCAGCCGCATAAGCAAAACGGCAAGGATGACGAGCCGATTCGCCAAGATGACTTGTGGCATATCATCGCCGATGCGCTCGATGATAAAAACCTCGTATTTTCTGACCAGGGCACGGCGTATTTTGGTATCAGTGATGTGCGTCTGCCAGAAGGGGTGACGTCTTATGGGCAACCAATGTGGGGCTCAATCGGCTATACCTTGCCAGCGAGTTTGGGTGGCGCTATTGCCTCACCGCATAAGCGTAGTATCTTATTGATTGGTGACGGCTCGGCTTTATTAACCATTCAAGAAATCGCGGTAATGATTAAAGAGCGCATCAATCCGGTTATTGTCCTGATTAATAACGATGGCTATACCGTTGAGCGAGCGATTCATGGTGAAAATCAGCGCTATAATGACATTCCTAAGTGCGACTGGCAAATGATGCCAAAAGCCTTTGGCGCGACGGAAGAAAATAGCTTAATCCTTAAAGCAGAAACCGCTGGCGAACTAAAAGCAGCGCTCCAGAAAGCAGCGGCCACCAAAGATAAACTGGTGATGTTAGAAGTGATGACAGATAAACACGATATCCCGCCATTATTGGCTGATATCAGCGCTGCCCTTAAACCAAAATAGCCTAAGTAATATAATTTTATAATTTGCATGAGTATTTATCATTTACCATTAATAATGATTAAGCATTTATAAAAACACTGAGCACTTATAAAACAGAAAAGTCCTATTTGGCATTATGCTAAGTAGGGCTTTTTTGATGATGAAAAGGCAGGTTATTAATTTGCTTTCTAATATTCTTAGACTAAGGTTTATAGCGACGCTAAAAGCCTTTATGATTGAACAAATAAAGAGCCAATAGTGAATATTTTCTATAGGAATTGCATGCGTACGACGCTTAACACAAACTACCGTTAGGATTCTATGTTATACAATAGAGTAGGCTTTTATAGATTGGGTTTTTAAAGTTAGACAGTTAAGAAAACTACAATAAGACTGTTTAATTTAGAGCATTTCAATTTGAAGCTTTTGCAACAAGTACGCTAGAAAAGCTAAAGGACACACTTACATAATAATGATTAAAAATAGGGCTTAAAAAAGATGGATACCTTAAATATCCTGTATTTCGTAGGAGCAGTTTTAATTTTTGCCAGTATCATGGCAAGTACCTTGTCGGCGCGTTTGGGCGTGCCGCTATTATTGTTGTTTTTAGTCGTGGGCATGCTCGCCGGTGAAGAAGGTATCTTGGGTATTGAGTTCTCTCAATATGGTCTTGCTAACTTTGTCGGGCAGGCAGCGCTGGCTTGTATTTTGTTAGATGGTGGACTGCGCACCTCCTTTAAATCTTTTCGAGTGGGGCTAAGACCTGCTATTACTCTTGCCACGTGGGGAGTGCTGGCAACGGTCATGATACTGGGCGTCTTTGTCACGTGGCTACTCGATGTCGATTGGCGTTTTGGGCTATTGATGGCAGCTATTGTCGGTTCGACCGATGCGGCAGCGGTATTTTCATTGCTGCGTAATGGCGGGGTTAAACTTAACGACCGTGTACAAGCGACGTTGGAGCTCGAATCTGGTGCCAACGATCCACTAGCCATTTTATTAGTCACCGGATTGATTGCGCTAAATGTCGACCCTGAGGGACAAACGGTACTGGGCTTTATAGGCCTGCTATTACAGCAGCTGAGCTTTGGCCTCGGTATGGGTTTATTATTTGGTTATTTATTGGCAAGGCTGTTACCGAAGATACATTTGGCAGAAGGCATGTATGCCATTTTGATATTGTCGGCGGGCTTGGCAGTATTTGCGGCGACCAATTTAATCGGTGGTAGTGGGTTTTTGGCAGTTTATCTGGCTGGCGTGCTGATAGGCAACCATAAAGTGCGCTCAACCGAGCACGTGATGCGGGTAATGGACAGCTTTGCTTGGTTATCGCAAGCCGTCTTATTTGTGGTCCTGGGTCTGTTGGTGACGCCATCAAACGTCATTAATGTTTGGTATTACTCGGTTGTGATTGCCGCCTTTATGATTTTAATTGCTCGTCCTATCGCCGTTTACAGCAGCGTAAAACCCTTTAAGTTTAAAGACCGAGAAATCGGTTTTATTTCTTGGGTTGGCTTGCGCGGTGCCGTACCGATTACCCTTGCTATTTTGCCCGTAATGGCGGGTATTGACGGCGCCTTTATGCTGTTTGATATTGCCTTTGGCGTAGTAGTTTTATCCTTGATTTTGCAAGGCACAACCATTCCCTTTATGGCGGATTTATTTAAAGTACGCATTCCCAATAACAAAGACCCCGAAGAGAAGCATGAGGTTTGGGTATCGGACAAGGCAAGTATTACTTTATATCAGTTTCAAGTAAAGTCTGGGGCGTTTGCGATTGGACGTCATCCAAAAAGCATTTCTAACCACGTTAACCCTGATGAAATTAGTGTGTTTGCCTTGGTACGCGGGCAGCAGATTGTCATTGTCGACGAAGATACTAAGCTCAAATTTGGTGATAGCGTTTGGTATGCGATGCGCGGCAATCATGCCAGCCAAATTGCGCGGATTTTTAATGACACCACCTTAGACCGCAAAGCTATCGATGATTTTTATGGCGATTGGCTCCTATCACCGAGCGTTAAACTGGGCGACTTGCCATTTTTTACTGGTGTTATGACTTCTGAGTCTTTGGTCGATAAGCTAAGATCCATGCCAGAAGATAATGAAAAAAATATGTGGCAGCAAACGGTTGCTGAATACGTCAAAGGTAACCTAGATATGGCGCCGGTATCGGGCGATACAGTGGCGATTAATGATGAATGGTCACTGGTCATCAAAGAAGTCGATGATAAAGGCAAACTTAGAACGATTGGTTTAAAACGTGAAGAGCTACCCAAGGCGGGGTAGCTGTTTATGGTTATTTGTTGCCATGACTGTTTATCGTTATCCTTTATTATTATCCATTAAATGCTTATCACTCTATCTAAAAGCGAAAGAGGACTCCACCCGACATTAGGGTGGAGGTGAATTTCGCCTAGTGTTTATTATATTTT
>NZ_JACSQR010000037.1:0-24641 GCF_014836505.1 Psychrobacter communis | reverse complement strand
AAGGTCGCCCGTTGAAGCAGAAAACTTGCGACGGTCGTGAGAAAGTCGCCTAAGAGCTTTTGCTTTTAGAATCCCCCGCTTGAGCTTGTCGAAAGTGGCGGGAGTATGTCAATGTAAGTATTAATGAGATAGCATTTAGCAAATTTTAGAAATAAAAAAGCCAGCAACATGACGTTACTGGCTTTCTTAGACGGGTAGTAAGTTTACACTACCACCAAAAATTACTCTTCTGAGTAATCTTCGTTGTCGTCTTCAACTTCTTCAGCGGCATCTTCGTTGTCGCCATCTTCAGAAAGAATGGTTACTAAGATGCTAGCAGTTACGTCATGGTGTAGTTGAATATCAACATTGTATTCGCCCACTTGACGTAGTGTACCTTCAGGTAGCTTGATTTCAGCACGGTCAACTTCTAGACCTGAGTTAGTCAATGCTTCAGCGATATCGCGAGTACCGATAGAGCCAAATAGCTTGCCTTCGTCACCTGATTTAGCGCGCATGATAACATTAACGTCCGTTAACGCGTCAGCACGTTCTTGAGCAACCGCTACTTCTTTTGCTTCTTCAGCTTCAAGCTCAGCACGGCGTGCTTCGAACTTTTCAATGTTTGCTTTAGTTGCAGGTAGTGCTTTGCCCTGAGGGATAAGAAAGTTACGTCCGTAACCTGGTTTCACATCGACAGTTTCACCGAGTTTACCAAGGTTGACGATACGCTGTAACAAAATAATTTGCATGAGTCATTCCTAGTTAACGGTTAAATTACTGATGGTTGTCAGTATACGGAAGTAGCGCAAGATAGCGAGCTTGCTTGATAGCAGTGGCTAGCTGACGCTGATATTTAGTAGATGTACCGGTGATGCGGCTTGGTACGATTTTACCATTATCACTGATGTACTGTTTTAGCAATTCAACATCTTTATAATCGATGTGAGTGATGCCTTCAGCAGTGAAACGGCAGAATTTGCGACGGCGATAGAAACGTGCCATGAGTATTCTCCTTTAATTAGTCTTCACTGTTGTCGTTGTCGTCGTTTTCACGATTGTCTGGACGACGAGTCGTTGCTTTGCGTGCGCGTTTTTCATCGGCATTCTTGGCTAACTGCGACTCTTCAGTGACAGCTTCGTCACGGCGCATAACTAGACTACGAATGATCGCGTCGTTATAACGGAATAATTCTTCAAGTTCAGCCAAAGTCTCACCGTCAGTTTCAACGTTGAAAAGAACGTAGTGAGCTTTGTGAATTTTGTTAATTGGGTAAGCCAATTGACGACGACCCCAATCTTCTAGACGATGGATCGTACCGCCGTTGTCTTGAACCAACTTGATATAGCGTTCAACCATGCCGACCACTTGGTCGCTTTGGTCTGGGTGTACAAGTAACACCAGTTCGTAATGTCGCATTATGACTCCTTACGGATTAGTAGCTATTAACCCTATGTTAATAGCAAGGAGATTTATAAGGTAAGCCCAAATCTTATCGAATTTTGCAAAAACAATAGTAATAAGCTTAGTTTATAAAGCGCCGTATTATAACAGTACTCAGCCTTTAACACAAAGGTTAATCACTGAGCGTCTGTCAATAAATAATAAAAGACGTAAATATAAATTCTTCAATAAAAAAGCAGCGTATAAACGCCACTTTTTCATATAACCTTATGATATTTATAACAATCGTTTTTATAATAAACTTATAAACCCATTATTTTGCCTTGGGTTGTTTGACCAATTGGCTATGATCGGCTTTCACTACTAAGGTTTTAGCCAGTTTGTCATGCCAACCAATGTTTTCAGGACTTTTTGAAGCCATATAATAATGAACAATAATAACCACAAAACCCAAAAAGCTAGTAAATGAAAATAATAAGTTGTAAATAATAAACAGTAGTAGCGTACGCATGCCAATAAGCTTGCTAAAAGAAGGCAAGCGGTGGGTGGTTTGGTCAACGACGCGAATACCAGTAATCAGCTTACCAAGTGATTGTCCACGCAAGGTAATAAATACTAGCTGCAGCGCAAACAAACCAAACACCATCACTTGTGACATCATCAAAGTGCTGCTAGGAATACTTTCCATCAAGGTCATGGAATACTGATACGCGGCATCCATATCTTGGATGTTTTGAAATTTGGTATAGTCCACATCCATTTTGGTTAATGCCATGACCAGCGGTAAAATTGCTAATACATAGAGCAAACCATTGATTGCGGTCGCTAACACCCGCGACATAATCGGCGCAAGGACGACATTACCGACGACTTTATCTTTAGGCGAGGCAGCTTTTACTGTAGCAGACTTATTCAATGATACATTTTTATTGGGCGTATATTGACGATTGGTGGTCATGTCCAGATTGGTATTTTTAGCATTGTCTGCTGGACGTTCAGGCTTACCATACAATCTGTCTAGCGATACCGCTTTGTCATCTTTAGAGGTGCTACTAGCAGAATCTTCTGGGAAGATAGTGACGTTATTGATAATAGAGTCATTATCATCTGCCGACACTATAGGAGCAGGACGATAATAAGTCTGATTATTGGTTAAATTACCAACACGCTGCCACTGATCTAGGCCTTCATGCCACATCAAATCATCTAATACCACTTCACCTGAGGCGAGCATAATATTGAGCTGATCCAACGTGTATGGACCCGCTTGTACGTTATTTCGAGCAAGGAAAATCTGCATAATTGCCTACATAGTTAGTCATATCTTAAGTCACTTTTTCAAGCCACTTTCGCTAATACATTATATTAGGGTCTATTTGAAAAAATCAAATAGACCCTAATGTTAGTATATTAAATGACTCTGTCAATTAACGCTGTGACGTATCGTTACGTCTTATTTCGTTTCTTCGCCAGCTAAGAAGAACCAAGTATCTAACACTGAGTCAGGGTTTAGTGACACTGAGTTGATGCCTTGTTCCATGAGCCAAAAAGCAAGATCTGGATGATCTGATGGACCTTGACCGCAAATACCAATGTATTTGCCTGCTTTGTTACAAGCTTCAATCGCCATAGATAATAGCTTCTTAACCGCAGGATCACGCTCATCAAATAGATGTGAGACGATACCTGAGTCACGGTCAAGACCTAGCGTTAACTGAGTCAAGTCGTTTGAACCGATTGAGAAACCATCGAAGTGCTCTAGGAAATCTTCTGCTAATAGCGCGTTGGTTGGTAGCTCACACATCATGATGACGCGCAGACCATTTTCGCCACGTTTTAGACCGTTTTTCGCGAGTAGCTCGATGACCTCTTTTGCTTCGCCAACGGTACGAACGAATGGAATCATAATCTCAACGTTGGTCAAGCCCATCTCATCACGGACGCGTTTTAGTGCTTTACACTCAAGCTCGAAGCAGTCACGGAAGTTGTCAGACACATAGCGACTGGCACCGCGGAAACCTAGCATTGGGTTTTCTTCTGATGGCTCGTATAATTTACCGCCGAGCAAGTTGGCATATTCGTTTGATTTAAAATCAGACATACGCACGATAACTGGCTGATCCATAAAGGCAACGGCTAGGGTTGAGATACCTTCGACCAATTTATCGACATAGAAATCGACTGGTGAGGCATAACCGGCGATACGCTCATTGATCGCTTGGGCGATTTCACGTGGCAAGCTGTTCATATTTAGTAGCGCTTTTGGATGCACACCAATCATACGGTTGATGATGAACTCTAAACGCGCAAGACCGATACCTTCGTTTGGCATTTGGGTAAATGAGAAGGCACGATCTGGGTTACCCACGTTCATCATGACTTTGAATGCAAGCTCTGGCATAGATTCAACAGAGTTGGTCTGTACTTCAAAATCAATCTGACCTTCATAGATAAAGCCAGTATCACCTTCAGCACAAGAAACAGTGACGTCTTGACCATCAACCAATAATTCAGTGGCATTACCACAGCCAACGATAGCTGGAACGCCAAGCTCACGAGCAATAATAGCCGCGTGACAAGTACGACCACCACGGTTGGTGATAATCGCAGAAGCACGCTTCATGACGGGCTCCCAATCCGGATCGGTCATGTCTGATACTAAGACGTCGCCGTCTTGAACTTTGTCCATCTCGTTTAAATTGCTAACGATACGTACTTTACCAGCGCCGATGCGTTGACCGATTGAACGACCTTCACATAGGATTTTAGCATCGCCAGTATTGATGATATAACGCTCCATGACATTGCTGTCTTGGCGGCTCTTAACGGTTTCTGGACGTGCTTGGACGATAAAGATTTCACCGCTGTCGCCGTCTTTTGCCCACTCGATATCCATCGCTTGACCATAATGCTTTTCAATAGTCATGGCTTGTTTGGCAAGTGAGTTTAGCTCTTCAGTGGTTAAAGAGAACTGCATGCGGTCTTGTTTTTCGACATCGACGGTTTTGACAGACTTAGTAGTGCTGCCTTCATCACCATAAATCATTTTCTTATGCTTGCTGCCTAGATTACGGCGAATGACCGCAGGCTTGCCATTTTCAAGCAATTTTTTAGAGATATAGAATTCGTCAGGGTTGACTGCACCTTGCACAACCATTTCACCTAGACCGTAGCTTGAGGTGATAAAGACCACTTGATCAAAGCCACTTTCCGTATCTAGGGTGAACATCACGCCAGCAGCGCCAGTTTCTGAACGTACCATGCGCTGTACAGCAGCAGATAGGGCAACGCCTTCGTGCTCAAAACCTTTATGCACACGATAAGAAATCGCGCGATCATTATATAAAGAGGCGAATACTTCTTTAATAGCAATCAGGACGTTATCAATGCCGCGAATGTTCAAGAAAGTTTCTTGTTGACCGGCAAATGACGCATCTGGCAAATCTTCAGCCGTGGCAGAAGAACGTACCGCAACCGCGATGTCTTCGCCGCCACTCATGGTTTCAAACGACTGGCGCACTTCTTGCTCAAGGTCGCTTGGCAGCTCTTGCTCAATAATCCAAGTACGGATTTTTTTACCAGTCTCAGCAAGCTTATTAACATCATTCACATCAAGCGTTTTAAGCTCGTTGTTGATTTTGTCGAGTAAGCCTGTTTCTGTCAAAAAGCGATTGAACGCATTTGAAGTGGTCGCAAAGCCACCTGGAACGCTGACACCCAAATCAGATAAATGGCTGATCATCTCGCCAAGCGAGGCATTCTTGCCGCCAACCATCTCAATGTCATCTTTTCCTAGCTGATCAAGATTGATTACAAGTGCTGTAGATTGCGCTGCCATGATAACTCCAGAAAATAAGGTTATTTAGTAAAGATTATAACGGTCGATTATACCCCTATATTTGGATAATTTCGATACCTAGAACCAAATAAATCGTCAAAAATATACAAATTGTGGCGATTGCTACATATTTGCGCGGTCAAAACTCAATATTTGTTTGTTAGAATATAACAAAGAGTAAAATATAACTGGTTTCTAGAGAAAAAATTTGCTGATAAGAAACCTTCCTTTATAGCAATACTATAGATGCATAAATACTCTTAATAGATATCCTTATTACATCGTACTTACTAAGTGTACGCCTGTAACATTGATTTCTATTAGACAGCTATTGTGCGTATAATATAGGGCACAATAAACTAACCGCTACAGATTTTCTGCGCTAAATAAAAGCGCCTATTGAGATCTTAACCAAGGTGTTCACGTTATGTTTGTAAATAATCCGCCAGAAGCCGCCAAGCCGACCATTCAAAACAAACAAGCGTTGCAAGTAGATAACGACCAAAATATCAGAACGGCGTTTTTTATCTCTGATGGGACGGCGATTACCGCAGAAACCCTTGGACGCGCCATTTTAAGTCAATTTGCCTCTGTACCTTTTGAGACTCGGGTGTTGCCTTATGTCGATAGCTTAGAGCGCGCCGAAGAAGCGGTCGAACAAATCAATATGGCCTACCAACGTGATGGGTTACTGCCCTTGGTGTTCGATACCATTGTTAGCCCTGAAATTCGAGAAAAAATTAACTCAGCGCATAGCTGTAATCTGGATATGTATGAAGGGCTAATCGGCCGAGTCGCAGAAGAGACAGGTGTTGAGCCGGACGCGCATTCGGGCCATGCCCACGATAACGTCGACTCTGAAACCTATAAAGAACGTATCGATGCCGTGCATTTTGCCCTAGATAACGATGATGGCGCACGTACTCGTCATTATCATGCCGCGGATATTATTCTTATCGGCGTTTCGCGTTCTGGTAAAACCCCAACCTCACTGTATTTGGCGCTACAATTTGGTATTCGAGCGGCAAACTATCCGTTAACCGAAGAAGATTTAAATGACAATCAATTGCCAAAAGCCTTACGTGAGCATAAGCACAAGTTATTTGGCTTGTTAATCGATACCGATCGCTTGGTAAAAATCCGCCAAGAACGCCGAGCGGGTAGCCGTTATTCAAGCTATCAGCAATGTCAGCAAGAACAGCGCGCCATACAGGGGATTTATATCTCGCAAGGGATTCCAAGTCTCGATGTCTCTGAGATGTCTGTTGAAGAGATTGCCACACGTATCTTGCAGATGACGGGACTTAAACGCCGTATCGGCTAAAGGGATTAAGCAACAGCGTATAAAGAATAACGTCTATGGCGATAACGTAACTGTCGCCAATATTGCAAAATATCCTATCAGCACGTATGGTAGGCACGCTTTAGCGCTATGAGTCTAACTTGATCGTTACTTGTAGACATTCATAGTCTAAAAAATACACAGATTTATAAATTAATAAAAGAGGATACGATGGGAAGCAAACCGATAAGCGACGCGACCAATGACACGGGTAAAGACATTCATACCGAGGTGTCTAATAAAGAAAGCGGCCGCGCGCCGAACCCTGAGCATACTGAAGGCAAAACTAAAAAAGCAAAAATTGAGCAAACCCATGAGCAAGTCACTGAAGATATCATGCATCACCCTGACTTGGTCAATCCGCTTGATGATATCCGCATCGATATTAAAACCCCTTTTACCAAAGACTCGCAGCGCATCAAAGGTGATAAGCATAAGTATGAATATGACGCCGTTGTTCTAGGCGCAGGGCCTGCTGGTGAAGCGGCGGCGATGAAGCTGACCAAGGCCGGCAAAAAAGTTGCGGTGATTGATCCGCGTGAACAGGTTGGTGGTAACTCGACTCATGTGGGCACGATTCCAAGTAAAGCCTTGCGTCAATCGGTCTTTAACTTGATTAACTTTCGCCGCGATCCTATGTTTACCAAGGCGATGGAGTATCAGCAAGTACCTCTAAACCGCGTGCTCGCTAATGCGCGCCGCGTAATCCGTAATCAAGTAAGCACCCACACCCGTTTTTATGAGCGCAACCGTATTGATGTGATTCATGGTTGGGCAAGCTTTGTTGATGCGCATACCTTGAGTGTCGAAAAGGACGACGGCGTCTTTGAAACCGTGACCTTTAATAAAGCCATTATTACCGTTGGAAGCCGTCCTTATCGTCCTGATATTTTAGACTTTGACCATCCGCGTGTGTTTGACTCTGATAAAATCTTGCAAATGGATTATGTGGTCAAAAAAATCATCATTTATGGCGCAGGCGTTATTGGTTGTGAGTATGCCTCTATCTTTACTGGTCTTGGCTATAAAGTTGACTTAATTAATAACCAAAATCAATTGCTCAATTATCTAGACAGCGAAATTAGTGATGCCATCGCTCATGACTTTAGACAGTTTGGCGTCTTGATTCGTAGTAATGAAGAGATTGACCACCTTGAAACTCACGATGATTACGTGGTCTTGCATCTAAAAAGCGGTAAGCGCATCAAATCAGATGCCATTCTTTGGTCAAATGGGCGTTCGGGTAACACCGAAGGCTTAAACTTAGAGTCCATTGGGCTGGAAGCCAATAGTCGGGGTCAGCTAAAAGTAGATGATACCTATTGTACTGCCGTCGAAAATATCTATGCTGCTGGTGACGTCATTGGCTGGCCTTCATTGGCATCAGCGGCCTACGATCAAGGACGCTGTGCCGCAGCGTTTATGGTTGGCGATAGCGATGCCGAGCCAGTATCAAGCGTGCCAACAGGTATCTATACCATCCCTGAGATTTCTTGTATCGGTAAAACTGAGCAAGAGCTGACCGATGAAAAAGTCCCTTATGAAGTCGGGCAGGCGTTCTTTAAACATCTGGCACGAGCGCAAATCATTGGTGAGCGTTCGGGCGTGTTAAAGATTTTGTTCCACCGTGAGACGCTTGAGATTTTAGGCATTCATTGCTATGGTAATCATGCCTCAGAGATTATCCACATTGGTCAGGCGGTCATGAAATGCAACAATACCCTTGAGTATTTTGTGAACACAACTTTTAACTATCCAACGATGGCAGAAGCCTATCGCGTCGCCGCTCTCAATGGTTTAAATCGCGTTTTTTAAACCAAACACCATCAAGTCAAACAAATAAAAAAGCGCCTGCTTCTTGAGTAGGCGCTTTTTTTGAGGTGTTTTTTATAGCATAAATGCCAATACTATCCATATATTTTTATGCTAAAAGGCGGTTTTGCTTTGGCTGGTACACCAGCGGAAAAGTAGCAGTAATAAAAAGTAAAACGCCCACAATCCTGCTAATGCATAAAAGCCAGTTGCGACTTGCGCCACACTCGCGCCCATTTGATTGAGCTGAACAGAGGTATTGATACCAGGCGTCGTCGGTATGACCCAGCGAATGATTTGTAAAAATTCTGGTAATTGATTGGCAGGCCATGGATATCCGCTGACAAAAAACATCGGTAGCGAGCTAAAAATCAAGATTTGTATACTGCGCTCACGCTGACGGAACCAGAGCCCAAACACACAGCCAAGCGTGGCGACTGTCGGGCAAAACAGCAGCAGAAATAACAAGCTGCCAAGCATGTTTTGACCACGTGGATAATGGTGCAGCTCAAAGGTCCAACCATAATAAAAACAGCCGATGATAAAGCTGAACATACTGAGCGCTGCAATACGGCCAAGCCAGCCGCGAATACTGGCAGTATGACGACGCTGCTCATACCAGGTGCCAATTAACATCGCTGTCGACATCAACAGGGTTTGTTGCAGAATAAGAATAGCGACTGCTGGCACCACATAAGCGCCATAGCCTTCGGTTTGATTATATAAAGGGATGATTCTTAACGGTACCGCTTGGGTATTTGCCGCTGCGGTTGCAGAATACGCCCCTTGCGCCACGCTTTTTTTAATCTCAACGCCCGCTGAAACCGTACTGACCGCCTGCAAAAAACCCATTTGAACGTTTTTATTTAACAGAAAATAACCCCCATTGCCTAATACGCTGACGCTCGCTGCTTTGCCAGATAGGACTTGCTGCTCAAGTCCGCTTGGAATAATCATATATCCAGCGATGTCATCGGACCATATCGCTTCTTGAGCGTCTTGCTCATTTAAAAAACGCTTGGTATCGAGCTGCGGGCTGGCACTGGCATAACGAACGATGGTTTGAGACAGATTAGTATTGTCTTGATCGACAATACCAACGGGCACATGGTTGACCACTTCGGTTGAATAGGGCCAAGGATAAAAGAAGCCATAAATAATTGGCGCAATCATGAGCAGTAGTAGCACGCCTTTATCAGAAAAGACGTCTTTGATAGTTTGCAAAAAACTGCCGAAAAAGCTTTGCGCTGGCGAATGACTTTTTGCCTCTAACATAGCACTAGAAGGCTGATTTTTTGTTGCTATGAGGTTTTCTTGAGATAAAGGTTCTTTTGGTGTCATAACCATTAGCGGGCTCCCCAGCGTTCAGGATGTGCGAGCACGCGCTTGCTCAATAAGGCGGCTAAAAACATAGTGACAATCGTTGCAAGCGTCAGTCCATAGACGATGGGTAATGAGATGGCAACCGGCGCTTGCATTTGTAATTGCGCTATATGCAGCTTAAGGTAATGGGTCAGTGGTAGGGCATCCGACCAATGCTGAGCGTTTTTACTGATGGCGATATAGGGAAATGTTACCCCAGCAAAGGCATAAGAAGGCGCTGAGATAAATCCGGTTGACGATAAACCCATGCGTAACGAAAATGAGGTTAAGGTAAATATCGCACCCAGCCAAAATGACAACATCATTAGCAATACAAGGCCGATATAAGTCGCAATGATTGAGCTGATAGCAACCGCTTGCTGCGGCGTGGCGAGCCATAACGCTAAAACTGACCATAAGCTATAAGCCAGCATGGGCCAAAAGTACTTACCCAATAAACCAAAAAGCAAAACTGATACACTAGCTTTTCTTGGCGTAGTATCTTCAATGAGTGTTTGATTATCTTCAGTTAAGACTGAAACGGCCGTGGTCTGACGGTCTTTATTTTGGCTACCTTGAATCTCATTGTCTTTAATAGTGGTTAAATCAGGCTGACCACCATTAACAAAGTCATACCAAATACCGATTTTCTTATCGCGCAATTCACGCCCAATGGTCGTCGCGCCAATGACCATGGCTAAAATATGCAGCAGTGCTGGGATAACGGTTGATGCTAAAAACTGTTGATAGTCGGTTGCTGCGTTAAACAAACTGATGCGCTGAATGCCAATGGGCGAGTAAGCAATCGCCGCTTGTGATGGGGCCATGCCTTTTTTGACTAAACGCTGTATTTCAACGCCTGCCGATAGTGTACCAGTCACCGATTGGACACTGGTTTGGATGATGCCGGAATGAGTACCGTATTGGGCATTTACTTGCAATACAATCGGCGCCGGTTTACTCGATGAGATGTTGCGCGAGAAATCCTCTGGAATAATAACCACCGCATAGATATCACGTTGCAGGAGCGCTGCTTCTACTGCTGCTGGCGAGTGATAAAGCTGTCTGACCGTCAGGTTTGGGTTGGCTTCCAAATAACGCACCGCAGTATTGGCAACAGGACCACGATCGTTATCCACGACGCCGATGGGCAAGTCGGTGATTTGTATTTGTGAAAAAATCCACCAAATCAAGAGCACGGTCGCAAGCGGTATCCAGACCACCATGCTTAAATCCCACGGATTTTTGGCTAAAAACCGGCGCTCGTATCCAGCACTACGTATAAAGGCGCCGATTAATCCGCCGCGTTGCCCGTTTTGCTCAGTCAGGCGCATGGTTTACTCTTTGGTCTGATTGGCAAGGGCTGGATTGATATTGACAACCACGCTCATCCCCGAGCGGATACGTCTATCAGGAGCAGATGGTCGCGCTTTAACTTCAAAGGTGCGCACATCAAAGCCATCGTTGTTGTTGGTCGGACGCCAAGTAGCAAAGTCAGATAAGGTTGAGGTTGCATAAACGGTAAACTGCTTGGTATAAGGCTTTTCAGGCGAGGATAAAGCAGGAATCGTACCCATAAAACGCTGCCCTATGGCAAACTGGTTTAGGTAGGTTTCAGTGACGTTTAGTACTACCCATTGATCGTCGGTATTAACCAAAGTTAGGATAGGCACACCTTGCCCAATGACTTCGCCCGCGTTGACGATGACATTATCCACGATACCGGCAATCGGACTTTTTAGATTGGCTTCTTCTTTAGCGACCAATGCTTCTTCTAGTTGCGCATCGACTTGGGCAACTTGGGCGGTTGCGGCAGATTTATCCTCACTGCGAGCGCCTTCTTTTGCCAAATCATACTGCAAGCGCGCCGCTTCTGTCTTATCTTGAGTCGCTAGATATTGCGCATAAGCTTCATCGCGCTTTTGCCGTGCCATCAGACCTTCTTCATAAAGACGATTGACGCGCTGATAAGTATTTTCTGCCAAATCAGACGCCGCTTTATTGGCTTGCCAAGCCGCTTTTGCTTGGGCAATTTCTTGTGGGCGGGCGCCGTTTTCTGCTTTATCAAGCTGGCTTTGCGCCATTTGCTTGCCAGCGCGCGCCTGATTGATTTTAGCGTTAATTTCAGGTGAGTCCATTTCAATAAGCTGCTGACCGACTGTCACCGCATCGCCTTCTGTGACCATGATTTGTGCAATACGCCCCGGCACTTTTGCCGCAATAGACGTTTGCTGCATTTGCATTTGACCTTGTAAGGTGATGACTTCAGGCGCATTGTGTTGATTGCTTTTATACAAACCATAAGCAATTGCCCCTAATATAAGCAGCACAAGAAGTACCAAAATCGCCTTTTTAATCCCAGCCGATTTATCTGATTTTACTGGCTCGCGTTTATAAGGCGGCACCGCTTGTTCTTGGTCACTATCAGTGCTGTCGATTCTATTAGTGCTATCGACGCTATCAGTATTATCAAAGCCGGATTCAGTCGGTTTAGTACCATTAATCGCATCAGTATCAACGGGCGTTTGCTCATGATGACTGCGGTTTGTTTCAGTAGCTTGGTCTGTAGCAGGTAGTTTGCGTGAGTCGCCTGATTCGTTATTAGATTCAGTCATGACAGTGAGATTCCTAAAGCGATAAAGTCGATAATAAGCAGAATAGTATTGGCGTTATTTAATCTTGGCAATTCATATGATTGTTGAATACGGTGTACTAAATAAGCTACTTGTCATATAGGGTTGGTAGACGAATATCAGCGGCGTTCAAGTAAGCATTAAAAGCAAGCGGCGTACCGCAGCTTTGCATCAAGGCGGCAAGCGACTGGACATAAGTATTTGCTGCCTGCGCTTGCTCGGTGCGCGCTTTGAGGTATTGTGTCTGAGCTTGTACCACATCGATGGGCGTATTCAGGCCTTCTTGTAGCCCAAGTTGACGTAAGCGCAATACCTCTGCTGCCAAATCCACATTACTTTGTAAGGCTTGATAGCGCGACTGAGCGTTATTGACATCGTGCCAGTTTTTTTCGACCAATAATAACAGGTTGTCACTGACTTCTATCTCTGACAAATCTGCTTGGCGTATTTTGGCGTTACTGGAAGCTAAAGACGCCTTTTTATCTAGCCCGCCCCAAAGCTTCCAGCTGGCTGAAATACCAGCGACCCAACTGGGGTCTTTTTCAACTTGGCTATAACCATAAAGCATGACCGTAGGTTTGTAACCCGTATCAGATAGCGCATGCAGCTGCTGCGCTTGCGCTCGTTTGGCGGCAACTTTTTGCAAACCTGGATGATTATTCAGTGCTAAGTCTTGAAAGTAATTCACATCAGGCAGAGGACGGCTTGAGACAAATAAAGGCGTGCTGGGTTTGATACGATAATCGGTACGCAATAGACGCTGCAGCGCCATCATTGCCAGACGCGCATCATTATTAGCATTGACCGATTCGCTTTTTGCATCAGCAAGCGCCGACTGGGCTTCTAAGCGATCGACACGGGAGATAAAGCCTTCTTCAAGCAGACGCTGCGCCATATGGTCAACTTGCTGCACCGTATCATAAGCATCGTCACGTAAATAAGCGGCAATAATCGCCAACTGTGCCTTAAAATAACGCTCAACTAAGGTGTTATACAGCTCGTTGGTATCTAGTATGCTATCAGCAACGGCTTCTTGGGTGCGAGCAGTGGAAGCGCCTGTCAATGCCGCTGTGCGTCCAGCGGTATAAATAGGCCATACCACGCCAAGGCCTGCGCCCGTCGTTGAACCCGAACGTTTCAAATCGTAAGTATCTGGGATACGGTCACCGACCAATTCACCAAAGTCTGGCAAATTTTCTATGTCTATCGGCGGGTCGATACCATCAATACTACTATTCACATCGTTGATAATACCGTTTTTAATTGACGATAAATCAACATCGGCGTCCAAGTTATAAGCAGTGGCGGAGGCGCGCGCAAATACTAACGGGTGGTCGATGGTTTTTAAGGCATCGGTTTCATATTCACTGGCAGCAATCGCGGCTTGATTGGCGGCGATTTTTGGTGAAACTTGCAATAAAATATTTTGCGCTTGCTCAAGACTAAGCAGACTCGATACTTCTAAAGGATAGCTATTTTCAATGCTTTTATGGGTAATAGGATCGATAAGGGTGGTTAAATGACCATTTGACTCAGCTTTAACTGGCTGTGTTTCTATCGGCGCGGCTTTATTTTTTATGATGCTTTTTTGCGCAAGGTTTTTATCAGTTTGAGTGTGAGTTATTTGAGTGCCGTTTTCTTGAACACTGTTTTTAATACCACTACTGTCTTGCAGGCTGCTTGGCGTATCCGCGTCAACAATTTGCGTCACGACAACGGGCGCTACTTCATTTTGGGGCGTGTTAATATCATCATTGGCGTTTGCGGAGTGAGACGCGGCTAAGCCCATGAGCGTAACCGTCATCACCGCAGTAGACAGAGTCGATAAAGCAAATTTCATAAGTCACATAAGCCATTAATTAGAATGCAAAGTGTTTAAAGCGCAAAATTTCTAGCAGGTAGTCAAACAGGGCAATATTATAGACCATTAATAGAAAGCAAAAATTGGTTATTCATAACAAAGCGTACACTGTAGTGGCACAATGGTGACGGGTCAATGCTCACTATTCGCTTATTTTGCGTTGAATGGACACCAGTTTTATGTTAAGTGTCTAGCTTCAAGCTAGATAATAGCATTATTTATGAATTGGTTTATAAATCAGTGATAAAACCAGATAAAAATTAGCCGATAAAAAATAACATTATATAAAATAGGATGCGAGTAATGGCAGGATATATTTTAGCGCTAGATCAAGGTACGACGTCGAGCCGCGCAATATTGTATGACGACCATGCCCGCCCGATTAAAATGGCCCAGCAGCCGACGACTTTAAAAACTCCGCAGGCAAGTTTTGTTGAGCAAGACGCGCAGCAGATCTGGCAAACGCAGATTAGCTGTGCTCATGATGTGATTAATCAAGCAGGGCTGCTAGCCACCGATGTCACCAGTATTGCAATTACCAATCAGCGTGAGTCTATCGTGATGTGGGATAAGCAAACGGGCAAACCTTTAGCGCCGGCCATTATTTGGCAAGACCGCCGTACTGCCAGCTATTGTAAAACGCTTGCTGCGAAAAGCCCAAGCGCTAAGACGGATAACAGCCATGATGATATGGCCAGTGAGATTCAACGTCTTACAGGCTTGCGTTTGGATCCATATTTTAGCGCCAGTAAAATTGCATGGTTGTTAGAAAACGATCCCAAATTAAGGGTGCGCGCTAATAAAGGCGAAATCGCGGTCGGTACTATAGACAGCTGGCTTATTTATAAATTGACCGGTGGCGAGCATGTCATTGACGTCACCAATGCTTGTCGTACCTTATTATATGATGTCCATAAACTGGTATGGTCGGAGGAGCTATGTACCTGCTTTGGGATACCGATGAACATATTGCCCAAGGTACTACCGTCTGATGGCGATTTTGGTAAAACCAAAAAAGGACTGTTTGCTAAACAAATTCCCATTCAGGCGGTATTAGGTGACCAGCAAGCGGCGCTGTTTGGGCAAGGTTGCCTCAATGCAGGGATGGCTAAAAACACCTATGGCACCGGCTGTTTTATGCTGATGAATATTGGTAAAGAGCCAAAACTGAGCGAGCATAAGTTACTGACGACCATTGCTTGGCAACGCAAATCAACGCCAACCCGCCCAGACAATCTATCCTTTGATCAAATCGTGCAGTCTGGCAGACGCTTGCTACAGCCGCCCAAAAGAGAAGTCACTTATGCCTTAGAGGGCAGTGTGTTTATGGCGGGCGCTATCGTGCAGTGGTTGCGTGACAATCTTGGCATGATTCAACAAAGCAGTGAGGTTGAGCATTTAGCGCGGCAAGTAGATAGTAGTGAGGAGGTGGTATTACTGCCAGCATTTACAGGGCTTGCGGCGCCTTATTGGCGCTCAGATATCAATGCCAGTATTACCGGTATGAGCCGTGGCACGACCAAAGCCCATATTGCCCGCGCGGCTCTCGAGGCCATTGCCTATCAAACTTACGATGTGCTGATTGCCATGCAAAAAGACAGCCCGCACCCTTTGACTGAATTAAGAGTAGATGGTGGTGCGGCGAATAACGACTTGCTCATGCAGTTTCAAGCCGACTTGTTAGGCGTACCGGTGCTACGCCCTAAAGACACAGAGATTACCGCTAAAGGTGCAGCTTTATTAGCGGGATTAAAAACCGGTCTATACGATGAGACTACGATACAAGCCTCGTGGCAGATTGATCGCATCTTTGAGCCTGAGATGTCTGCAGATAGGCGTGAACAGCATCTTGATAAGTGGCAACAAGCGATTGATAGAGCGCTAAAAGTCTTATAAATATTTAAATGAAAAATTAAGGCATTAGTGAATAGACGCTTATAAATTACTCAAAATACTCTGCTGCCCTACAAAATAGTGATAAAGATACAGGCTGTAACGCAAGGCAATCGTAATTTGGACATAGTTTACATAATCTGTGTATCGGTCATTATCCATAAGTTCCTATACTTTAGATAAATTAAGCAATACTGCTGATTTATAAGAGGTAATTTTTAGCAATTATTTTTATTGGTTAATTCTAATATTGCATAGTTTGTTAAATTTAACGCTTTATAAATGAGTGAACAATAAATCTAATATATAACAAATAATTTAAGGATAATATTATGAATAACGATGGACGTATTACCGACCCTAATAACCGCGTAGTGAATGATGATTATGTTGAAGTGGGCGACAGAGAACGTATTATCGATGATAACGATCGCCGCTTAGCAGGCACTGACCGTGATATTAATGGCAATAGAGTTGTCGGTCATGAAAACGACAATATCATCAATGACCATGATGCTATTGACCGTACTGCCGTTAAGCATATGACGAAGGAAAGCAGAGAAGATTTAAACGCCGATCCAATTACAGGTGAGCCAGGTTCACATCCAATTGGTACTGGTATTGGTGGTGTTGGCGGGGCAGCAGCAGGCGCGGCAATTGGTACAATGGCAGGCCCATTAGGTACTTTAATTGGCGGAGCTATTGGTGCTATCGTTGGTGGCGGCGTAGGTCATGCAGCAGCAGAAGCGATTGATCCTACTCGTGAAGAAGCTTACTGGCGCGCAGAACATGCCAATGCCGATTATTACCGTGAAGGTCACGACTTTGACCGCGATTTACACCCAGCGTATGCAGTAGGTTATGCAAATCGTGCTCGTTATCCAGCTGGTGCTCGTTTTGAAGACCATGAATCAGACTTAGAGCGCTCATGGCATGAAGTGAAAGGTGAGTCGCGCCTAGAGTGGAATGAAGCACGCCGTGCCTCACGTGACGCATGGAACCGTGTATCGTAATAAAGCGATGAGTTCATAGATACTGGCTATAAGTCAGGTTAGCCTTAAAAAATGAAGGATAAGTTACGTTTTGTTGAACTGCTTTTTGCTAAACATATAAGTTAAGTTTAACTAATGAGGTATTTAATATAAGTCAGCAAAGGATAAGAAAACTTACTCCTTCATTACTAGAGTTAGTTTGATTGTAGAACTGGCTCTGCTAACTCATAAATATAGTCAGTTTTATGTTATTTTAAAGCTTCCAAAGATGTCTTTGGAGGCTTTTTTAATGTATATTATTATGTATGAATATAGAGTGGTAAAAGGTTATTTTAGAAATAGCCATTATTAAACAAAGACAATCATCAAAAACAGTTACTCGTAAAAAAGACAATTATTAAAAATAAAAATAATAATAATAAATAATAATAGGTAATTCATGGTTAATAACGCTGAAGACAATAGCCCTAAGCAATTTTATATAGCAACGGCCAATTTACTTAATTTTGCTAACCCTAATCGAATTTATTATGAAAACGCGCCGGCTTATAGCGATAACGAATACCAGCATAAGCTGCACGGCATTACCGACTTACTGGCAAAGGCCCATGCTGATATTATAGCCGTACAAGAAGTATGGGACAGTCAGGCGCTTGAAGCACTGGCAGTAGGGTTAGGATTCAAACCTGAGCATGTGGTTATTCCGCTGGCAAGTAATGATAAGGCCAGTCCTTATACCCAAGGCAAAGGCGCGCAACATACGCCAGCTGTCGGAATTATTACGCGTTTTGAGCAGTTAGAAAACACTTTGTTAGAACAGGTAGAACCAAAAGCGGTCATTGATATTCCTGATATCGGTCTTTATCAGCGCTTTAATCGTCCGCCGCTTGTATTACGAGTCAATGCCTTTGGACAACCGATTACGATTGTCACCGCGCATTTAAAAAGCAAACGTGCTTTTTTCCTACGCGATGAAAATGGTCAGTTACTAGAGGATATGGACGATCCAAATATACGCGTTCGTGCCAAGCTGCGTAGTTTGTGTATGCGCGCCGCAGAAGCTGCCTCTATCCGTATGTCTATTATTGAGCGCCTGCATCATACGCGTGAGCCACTGATTTTATTAGGCGATATGAACGATGTCACCGGTAGCGTGACCACCCAACTGATGAGTGAAACAGGCGAAGTCAATTATGATAAAAGTATGCGCGATGTCGCGTTATTTGACGCCGCTCGTATTCAAGCACGTTATGGCTGGATGAAAGATGTTGCTTATACCCATATTTATCAAGGTATGCCTGAAGTGATTGATCAGCTGTTTGTTTCAGAAGAGTTTTTACCTGATAGTAAGTTTTCGCTTGGTCAGGTTGAACGAGTTGACTATTTTAATGACCATTTAAAGTGGGATTATGCCGATAGAGTCATCGATCATGGTATTATAAGAGCGAAAATTAAACTTCACAATTAACCCTGTTTACTTAGTAATTAGTGAGTTATTTTTTAACCTATTCATGTCCCTTGCTTGATAGTTTACAAGCGTTTATCATGCTGCTTCATTTTAGTATAGTAGCGGTGCTATTGGTCCAAATTACCGGTTGATAGAAAATAGTCCTTCGATTTAGGACAAGTACTATCTGATGAAGACTATATAAAGTTAGGGCGTAACCTTAAGAGATTTATGATGATTGAAAATAAAGAAGACAAGATTGAAGATGTACTGGTAGATTCTGAGCTGGCAAAGAAGCTGGTGCCAAATAAATTCAAATTTACCAGTCAACAAGGCCGCGCACGCCGTCAAAAACTATTGATGGGCGCGAAAAAATTGAGTGAAACTCAAGCAATTAACGACATCACTTTGGCAGCTGTCTGCGAAGAAGCGGGTATTCCAAGAGCTTCTGCTTATCATTTCTTCCCTAATATCGAAGCGATATTTTTAGCACTGCGTTTTTTAAATGCCATCGATATTTTAGAAGTGCTGACAACGGTTGAAACGGTTGATTATGACAGATGGCAAGCGTACTTGACCGCGTTGATTGAGCGCTGTGTACAAATATTTGATGAAGATCAAACCAAAGCCAAATTGATTTATGACACCAATACGCCTGATTTTGAAGGGGACAGCTATGGTGAGCATATGGACAATCAAGTGGTGCAATTGGTTTATAAGCGCTTATCAGAGCGTTATGAGATGCCAAAATTCGAAGATATTCAAGATGTATTATTGATTACCTTTAGCATTATTAATGCCATCTTTACGGTTTCTTATCGCCGTCATCAAAGCATTACTGATAAGTATTTGCAAGAAGCCAATACCGCGTCTATCGCCTATCTGCGCTGCTACTTACCAGAGAAACTACCGCGTAAAAACAGCTAATTTTTATTAGACTTTCCACAAAAAAGCCGACTTGATGTCGGCTTTTTTTTACGCGTCTTTATGAGGGCTTATTAATCGTTTAGTCTTTTAATAAGGTGCTTGATTTTTATTGATTGTCGGTAGCACTTGGCCGTTACAAATGTCATCGCTTGAATCTAAAGGAGCGTATTCTTCATAATAACGCACGATAAGCGCTTCTAAAGCGACGTTCGCTTTTGAGTCATGAGTATTTACAAATGCCTCGCGCGCTTGCTCAAGCCAGCGGTCTGCCATCCGAAAGTGACTGTTTGATGATTTCGCGCCACGCTCACACTGGTCGGTAGCTGCCCATATTAATGACACTTCGCTAAAGGCGATTTCGCGTGGCGCGCTATCGATACCGCCACTATCTTTAAGAGCGCTTAACGTTGCCCATAAATCAGGTCGCATGAGCGCAGAAGTAGACGGAATGTCTTCAATAAGTGCAAGCTCTTCAACCTTATCATTTTTTAACGCTTGCAAGATATTTTCTGCCGTTTGGGCAGCTTCCACACCAACGTCTGAGCGACTATTCATACTGTCTTTATGATTTGCATAGTTTAGCCAAGCTTGGGCTTTGTAAGCAAAGTATTGTTGCCGCGCGCTCATGTTTTTTTGTTGATAAGTTTGTAATTCGTTCAGCATGCAATCCATAGCACGCTGCTGTACGCTTTGTGATTTAGAAGGTGCTAGAGTTTTAGTATCGTTGCTGCTGCGACAGTAATCTGCTGTCTTTAATGTATTCTCTTTTGGCGTAAGACTTGTAGTTGATACACAAGAAACCGCTGACAATAGTAACGCAGCTGATAAGACAGTATATAAAGGTTTTTTATAGCCAGTGGCTTGAATGCTAGTGCGAGGCATAAGAACAACCTTATAGTAAGGTAATAAGTATTAGAGGTTTGTATTTAAATGGGTTGGTTATCATAGGATAAAAAGTATCGACCCGTTAATACAAAATTGCCGTAAGCATGGCTTACGACAATGAAAATAAATGACAACTAGGAGGAATTATAACGTAGAACGGGCGCTGAGCGGCTTATTTTTACGTGAATCTTCGCGTTTGAATAAGTCTTCGTCAAACTTGAAGCGTAATCTAAAGTAAGCACCTTCTATCGTCGTATCGTCATAGGCAATATCTTCATCTTCAAAGCCCATAAAGTTGTAGCCAAGCGACAACCAAAGGTTGGTCATCGGGCTATAGCCAACTTCGGCGCCAACCAAGTAAGATAAATCGTCCGCTTGCTTATTCCAATACGTACCTGCTTGCAAACCGATATCCCAGCGCTCGCTGATATCATACAATCCGCGTGCATACACAGCGTGTGCAGTATTATCGCTAGCAATTCCTTGAGCGTCATATTCCGTATATTTACCGGCATAATGCCCTGATAGCGTTAATGGGCGCGTTGGATGATAGTTACCACTCCATGACCAGACAACAGTATCTTTTTGATATGGATCGTTGCCGGTTGCATTATCATCTAAGCGGTATTCAAGCTTGGCAAGCATATCGAGCGTATTGCTATCATAATCGCGGTAAGCGGCGCCTAGCTGAAAACGATTGATGGTACGATGACCATCATCGTAATCAACTTGTGAATAGATATCCTTAGCTAATAAGGTAATTTCATCACTATAGCGATAAGCGGCGCCTGCGCTAGCGAGTAGCGTATCACTGGTATCGCCCCAGCGTTTTTCTAGACGCCCTGAGGCTTTATAGTTTTCATTAGCAATGTATTCAACGCCAACACCGGCTGCAGTCGCAGTACTGTCTTTTTCACCTTCTAACGATTCGACACGCTCGAACAAAGTGTTAAGTGTCAAACCTTTTTGAACATACCATTTATTCTTTAGCCCAATAGCGGCTTCAGCTTCGCGGGCGCTGATCGCATCACGCATACGGTATTCACTATAGACTGTGCCATCTTTCATATAAGTGGCATCAAAGCCGATAACAGTACGTTGGCGCTCTTCAGAGTCGTCTAAACCGTAGCTGCCTGACAAGCTATTAATTAGATCATGGCGGGCGTATAAACGACCTAAGTTGCCAAGCGCCGTTTCGCCACCGATAGAAGTGGCATTGCGCGAGCTATGCTCGATATCTTGCTCATACTCAGCAAAGACCAATGAGTTATTGAGCTTTGGCAAACGCGCGGTAAGACGGGCGCGGGCAGTGGTGCCCTCGATGTCTTTTTCAGCACTACTTACACCATTAAGCGCTGATTGATTAATAATGTCGTCATTAAAGATGGTATCGTTAGTAGTATCTAAGACATCGGTTGCCGCTTGGGTATTGCGTGAGGCGGCAGTGGCCTCTTGCTTATAGTAACGTACGCCAATCTCGCCAACAATATTTTGACTTAAACGCTGTTCAATACTGGCTTGGACACCTTGGCGACTGGCTTCGGTGGTATGGTCTTCTGTACGCACACCTTCCAATTTAAGCGCGGTTTTTTTCTCATTTAACGTATGGGTGACTTCAATGCCAGATTCAGTGCGGCCAGCCGTTTGCGGCGAAGCACCAGTAACGAAACCTTCGTCGGTATCATTATAATAAGCTTTAGCGCGGGTGTTTTTCTTATCATCATAGTCAAGCTCGATACGCAGCGCATCACCTTCGGTCTCTTTACCGTCTAGCTTTTCAGCATTAATCTGATCACTTGGCTGAGCGTTTGGGTTTTCTGCTTTGTTTTTAGCGTATTCTGCGACCAGCTTTAGCTTATCATTAAATTTAACGACCGTATTGACGCTGGCAAGTTCTTCTTTATTCAGTGGATCATCGCTATTGATATAACTGCCACCGATCGCGACTTTATCGGTCAATTGCTGCTTGGCAGCGAGACCGCCAACCCAATATTTCTCGCCGCCTTCATCGACTTCGACGGTCACGCGTAGGTAGATAGGATTGCCATCGATATCTTGGCTAGCAATCGGTGACTTTAGATATAAGCTGCGGCTAATAGGGTCGATTTCATAATCAGCAAAGCGCGTCAAGGTCTCACGACGCACGATACGACCTGGGTTGTTGGCGTCACGGGTGATGACTTCGATGGTTTCTGAATTTTCTAATATGGCGTCGAAATCATTGGCAAGTGGATAGGGACCTGAAATACCAAGACCGCGAGTCTCGTTGACGCGCTGTGAGGTACTGGTTTCAGCGGCAAACGCGGTGATGCGAGTGTTATTATCTTCAAACTGCGATTTTAAACCTGTTAAAGTACGGTTGTATTGTCCAAGCTTGATACCTTCATCATTATCAATTTGGGTTTTTAAATCGCCATACATCGCAAATGAGCGACCTTTATCGACGCGCACATAAAGCTTGCTGGTTGACTGGGCGTCGAAACCTTTAGCAGAAGAATCGCCATAGACAGGATAGTATTCACCCGGCTCTATATCACGGAATAGGCGCTCGCCTTTTTTATCGCTGTCATAAGCTAGTGTCAGTAAGTAATCACCGCGTACCTTACCTTTTAGGAACATCGCCGCGCGACCCGTTGCTGAATAGTCGTCGTTACCAGCGATTTCACGCAGTTCTTGCTCAAAGGCACCTTGGGCATCGGTAATATTGCTGCCATCAAAGTTTTTAAGCGAGATGGCACCCTCGACGATACCGACCGCGATAAGAGGGCGCAGTTGAGCGGTAAACTGTAGCGGAATCACTTGCTTGCTGCTGCCGGTGTTAATGATTAGCTCACCTTTACCCGGTACACTTGGGGCGGTGATGGGTATTAGCAGCTCGCCGCCAGAGACGGTGACTTGGGTACCAGCTTGATCTTTACTGCTATCGCTAAGGTTGATACGCCCGATATTGGTGTCAATCGTAATCGGCGTTGAGGCAATATAAGGGCGACCGTCACGGTCTTTTAGGCTAATGACGACTTGATATTCGCTAACACCGTCTGCGGCAACCAATTGCTTTTGGGTGCGATAATTAATGGTTTGTAGGTTATCGGGCGTCAATACTTTAATGGTCTGCTCGGAGATGACTTTACCATTAATGTCAGTCGCGACACCGCGTAAGGTATTATTGCCACGTTGTAAATCAACGGCATAATAATCAAACGCCGTCACCTTTTGCTTTTCTTGCTCAGCGGTTTTGCCGATTTGCTCGGCTGACACCGCTTTACCATTGGTATATAGGGTAAAGTTAGAACCTAGTGGCGCTTGTACTTGCACCATTTGCTTGTAGGTGCTGAGCTGCTGTCCTTCGCTAAGATTAATAAAGGCAACATCATTGTTAGAAACCTCTTTTAAGTACTCTTCAAGCTCTTCTTCTACCGGCGGCGCAATAGTCGTCACTGCCATATCGACACGATTCGCAGTTGGCTTGACCATCTCATTGACGATGGCGGAGTCACACTGGATACCGGCATCTAAGACGTCGTTAGATTTACAGCCACTTGCATCGACATTGTCTTTATTATCGCGGTTATAATCAGGCTCTAACACCAACTCGGTTTTTGCCGCTTGCTCTAAACTGTCATTTTTAGCACTGACAGATTTGCTGCGCGCGACCAGCTCTGCATTTAAGCGCTCAGTGCTATCGCCCATCCCGCCAACGATGCCAAAGTCCGCACGATGTAGCTCGCCATATTTTAAATCAACGAAACGGCTACTCCCATCGCCCGCATTGCGATTGCTTTGAGTCACCATTTCGGTAGCGTTAGGAATAGTGGTGCGGTCAACTTTTAGGACGTGAGTTTTTGCACTGACGCCATAGAAGTTATATTTACCTTCAGGATCGGTAACGACGAAGTTGCCGTTTTCCATATAGATGCGCACGCCTGCAACACCAAGCTCACCATCTTCTTTTTGTTGGATGCCGTCACGGTTGATGTCATGGTAAACCTTCCCAATGATGATGCCGTCAGTGTTCATGACACCGCGCTCAACCTCAATCTTCCACTGCGCTTCTCGTGATATGAGGCTCTGACCTTGCTCAGTAGTAGCAACGGCGGTCGCACGGTTGATACCGTCACCGCCTAATGCCGATGAGCCAATAAGGACGCGATAAGTAATGTCTTTCGTTTCGCCAGCATTCATATTACCTAACCCCAGTTCGGGATAAGCCACATTGTAACTCATTGATACTATTTACAATGTGGCTACCTGTCCCTGCTGAGGCA
>NZ_JACSQR010000036.1:0-25737 GCF_014836505.1 Psychrobacter communis | reverse complement strand
ATGTGTTGGTATATCGATTCATGGCTTGGGACATCTTGCCAACCCAGCATCCTCAGTCGCCCTGTTATCTGTTCAGGTGAGTAGTGCTTGCTGAGTAGATGCTCAATATAGCACCAGCCAAAGCGACTAATCTGTGTGCTATTCTTAACTTTGCGCGCTTTTGCCAAACGATGGGCTTGTTTGGGACGATAACCCCTTTGTCCCAGGTTTCGCCTTATCTCCCGACTCACCGTTGATTTATGACAGCCGATAATTCTAGCTATTTCACTCATGCCTTTTTTAGCTTGCAATAGTGCTGATATTTGATATCTTTGCTCTTGGGTAAGATGTGTATAGTGTTTCATAACGTTCTGATATGTAGGAGTTGAAGTTTGAAATGCAACACGGCACATCTTACTCTTCAACTCATTCTTTTAAAACGTTGCACTTCTTATTTGAATCTAGGAGTTAAATAATAGGAAAATCAATAACAAAGCAAAAATAGGGAAAAACTCAGTAATTATTCTCTAAATCACTTCATCAATTTTTTTGAATTCAGGCAAATTATAAAAATAAATGCCCATGATAATGCCGATAAAGCCTACAAAGGCAATGTATAGCGCAGGCGAAAAGCTGATATATAAAGTGGCGTAACCAAGCCCAAAAGGCACCAATACTCCGACAATCCCATAAGCAACATTATAACAAAGTGCCATACCTGTCAGGCGCACGTTGGTGGGAAATAATTGTACTAAAATGGCTGGAACCATGCCCACAATACCCGCACAAAACCCTAACAGCGCATACATGATAAGAATGTAGTCGCCACTTGCTTGTAGATGATAAAAGAATGCAAACATCTGCGCAATCAATAAGATAGAACCAATGGCCAATACTTTACCAAAGTTTTGATGGTTGGATATGATCCCGTAAAACACACAGCCGAAAATCATAAATACGATGCCTAAACTGTGTGAAAAGCCAAATAAATCATTATCCAAGGTAAAACGCAGCTCAATTAAATCGGGTAGGAGTAGAATGATAACGGTGGTGATACTGGCTATGATAAAGGTGAGTAGCAAGCCGATAAAGATAGAATGCTTACAATGCTTAAAGAGCAGGATAAAGGGTTTGGCAATATAATCACGCGGCTTTGCGGCTTTCATGGCGATAAAAAATGGCGATTCATCTATCCAGCGCCATGCCAATAAAGGCAGCACGCTTAGGATGGCCGCCATAAAAAATGGTACCCGCCAGCCATAAGCGGCCAGTTGCTCTGTGGTCATGGAGTTGGTTAGCCAAAGAAAAAAGGCGTTGGAAAATAGTACACCGACAAAAAAGCTTGCCGTCACATAACTACAGGCGACTGACAAATATTGGCGCGGTACATGCTCTGACACAAAAACCCAAGCCAGCGGCACAAAAAGCCCAAACGCCATCCCTTGTATTAGGCGTAAAATAATGAATAAAGCAGGCGCAGCCATACCCCATTGCGCATAGGTTGGCAAGCAGGCCATCGCCAACAAGCTTGCAGCGGTCACCAAAATACTCATTAATAATATCGGTTTTCGTCCACTGATATCACCAAAGCGCCCAAAGATAACCCCGCCAAACGGGCGTGCCAAATACCCAATCGCAAACAGCCCAAGCCCTTGTATTTTTGCCATTGCCGCGCTGGTATTAGCAGGAAAAAAGGCAGTGGCGATGATATCGGCAAGATATAAATAAATCAAAAAATCAAAAAACGCGACTGCGCTACTAAAACAAATAAACAGTACGGCATTTCTATCTTTAGAAGACATCAGAGCATATTGAGAACGAGAAGGCATAATAGATCACGCATCCACTTAAAGAGGGGTTTATTAAAATGGGTAAATAAAGCGTATGAAATAACAGTCGTGCGATAAAAGTATTGGCTATCTATAACAACCAATCAATCGGTAGCCATGACATGATGGCCAGCCAAACATGATCACTAATATCGACGCGCGGCTCTGAATCGTAAACGACCTTTTCACCCGCTTCTACGGTGTGCCATTGCAAGCTGCCATTTTCTAACAACTTAACTTCATAGGCTTGACCCAATAATTCATCGCTGAGCGCACTATGCAATTGTTTTGCCAGCTCCTCGTCATTGATAATCACGCCCATCTCGGTATTGATGTTGGCGGAGCGCGGATCGACGTTATATGAGCCGATAAATACTTGGTAGTCGTCAACGGCAAAAGTCTTGGCATGCAGGCTGGTAGACGATTGACTGCGCGCCTTCCAAAGCTTGTTTTCGCGTTTTTCTTCAGAAGCGGTTGATTTTAGCTCGTAGATTTTTACCCCAGCTCGCAATAAGCTTGGGCGCCATTGACTGTAGCCAGAGTGCACCGCGGTCACATCGGTGGCATCAAAAGAGTTGGTCAAAATCTTGATATCAATTCCCGCTTCTGCCAGCTCGACCAGCGTATTGACCCCATCTTTGGTCGGGACAAAATAAGATGAAATAATCGTCAGACGTTTGGTCGGACTGCCCAATAAGGTACGCAGCTGATGCACCAGATTGGTATCGGCTGGGACAGTTTTGGTCAATTTGCCGACGTCATCGCTTAAAAACTGCATGTCAGTCCAGCGAAAGGGCACGCGCTTATTGATTAAGTCACTATCAATAGAGGAATCTTCGATAGCCGTTTTATAGACGTCTAAGCTGCTCTTACTGTTGTTTTTTTCATCAGCTCTGAGTTTGTCCAAACCTTCCAAAAAATCCGTAGTTTCACCTTTATTAAGAGTGGCAAGGGTTTGGATATCAAATGAAATGGGCGCTGACCAGTAACTGGCAAAGCTATTGTCAATGTCAGCGACTACTTTGCCGATGAGCAAAACGTCTAAATCGGCAAATTGGCTGTTTTTGTCATTGCTTAGGTATTCGTCACCAATATTACGCCCGCCAATGATGGTGATTTGCTTATCAAAGGTCATGCTTTTATTGTGCATGCGCCGATTAATGCGCGGTAGACCTGTCACGAAGTTTAAGGTTTGAAATTTGCGGTACATCAATGGGTTGATAATACGTACGGCGATATTTGGGTGGCTGGCAAAACGTAATAAATGCTGATCAAATTTGGCGCTATTATTAAAATCATCTAATAACAAACGAACGATGACGCCGCGCTCGGCCGCGTCCCATAAGTCCTTTAGCATCAGCTGTCCGGCTTGATCATCGTGCCAGATATAATATTGGGCATCGATATTACGCGTGGCCATGCTGGTCAAAATACTGCGTGAAGCAAAGGCGTTGGCACCTGTCACAATCGGATGATAGCCCGATAAATCAGGGTGAATCTCGTTTTGTTCACTGATAGCGGCGACTAAGTCAGTGCTATCCGTTTTTGCATTGGTATTTGGGCTGTTTTGTTGGCCGTCTTTTTGCTTGCTATTTTGCTCGCGACCCTCTTGTTGATATAAAGCGTCGATACGCGCGGATAAAGCTTGGCTTTCAGGCAAATGCGGCTGCTTTGGCAAACTCTGACATCCACTAAGACCTAAGGTAAGGCCGAGAGTTAAGCTCAACGATAAGTTACTTGGTTCTATACTGAACATCGACATAAATGAGTGACCTTAGTGGACCTGAATTGAATAAAGCACGGGTTAAAAATGGGCTTGATTTATGGGCTGTTTTTACCGATGGTAGCACTGAGTATGGCGCGTATAATTATATTGTTCAAAAATCCTATTGCTCAAAGCAATATTCGCAGCGCCGCTAAGCTTAACAGCTGACGCTATCTATGCCTATTGCAAATACGTTATTTTTTTCGGTTGCGGCGATTTATTCGGCCGTGATTTACATATCGCACAGTCACCGTTTGCGCTTGCAATGTGTCATTAGAAATGCAGCAAGCTATTTTGGCTCAAATATTTAATGCGAGCTGTTCAGTCACAAGGGTTTAATGATAAATAACGACTAGCCGCTATGCAAAAATAATATTTAGCATGGCTTTGAAACCAGCTGTTTGGAATAAGTTGCCATGCTATGATAACGCGAATAAAGAGTGTTTATAATCAAAAATAAGCGGAATGTTTACTAATAACTTGGGCAATGGAAAATTTATGAGTCAGTCGCAAGCGCACGATGATAGCAATGCAAATAAATTGGATGCAAACAAATCACAAGCAAGCAAATTAGATGCAAACTGGCGCGATGACGCGCTCAATTTAGATCTTAATTATGGCATGCAAACCATCGCCGTACGAGCAGGGCAGCATCGTACCGACGAGGGCGAGCACTCAGAAGCTATTTTTACCACCAGCTCTTATGTCTATGAAACAGCGGCGGACGCTGCCGCGCATTTCAATGGTAGCAAAACGGGCAACGTCTATTCTCGCCATACCAATCCTAGCGTGCGCACCTTTGAGCGGCGTTTGGCAGCGCTCGAAAACGGCGAGCGCGCGGTGGCGACAGCCTCAGGTATGGGCGCGATTTTGACCATGTGTTTGGCGTATCTTAAAGCAGGCGATCACTTGCTCGCTGCCAATCAATTATTTGGCTCATCGATTGGTTTATTTAATAACTATATGGCAAAGTTTGGCGTTGAAGTCAGCTATGTCGATTGCTTTGATAATGATGCTTGGGCACAGGCTGTGCAGCCAAATACCAAGGTGATTTATTGCGAAAGTCCGAGCAATCCACTTGCGCAAATTTGTGATATTGGTTATTTAAGCCAGCTGTGTAAAGCCAACGATATCTTATTGGTCGTTGATAACTGCTTTGCCACACCAGCCTTGCAACGACCGTTAGATTTGGGCGCAGATGTGGTCATTCACTCTGCGACCAAATATTTAGACGGTCAAGGTCGGGTATTAGGCGGCGCTTTAGTCGGTAGCGATAAGCTAATGCAAGAGGCGTTTACCGTGGTGCGTTCAGGCGGTATCAGTATGAGCCCATTTAACGCATGGGTCTTTACCAAAGGGCTTGAGACGCTTAAATTGCGTATGCAAGCGCATTGTCAAAATGCCAATCAAATAGCAGACTTTTTGGTCAATCATCCCAACGTCAGCACCGTGCACTTTTCAGGATTAAGCGACCATCCCGCTCATGAATTGGCAACGCGCCAACATCATATGAAAGATGGTTATGGCGCTATCATGGGCTTCGAAGTTAAATCGTCGACTAGCCCTAATTCAAAGGGTACTGATTCAAAAGCCGCTGCTTGGCATGTGATTGACTCAACGCAAATGGTTTCTATCACCAATAATTTGGGCGATGCCAAAACCACCATTACCCATCCCGCGACCACTACCCATTTTCGCTTGACGCCTGAGGCGCGCGCAGAAGCAGGCGTTAATGATAGTCTCATCCGTCTGTCGGTAGGCTTAGAAGATGTGGAAGATATCATCAAAGATTTGGCGCGTGGTTTAGACAGTTTGTAAAGATAAAGGTATAATCGCCATTAACATCAGATTTAGTGATGAATAACGCTTTATAATTATACGCATTAAGACAAAATAAAAGAGGTAACTATGAATATTCAAGCATTGATGCAACAAGCACAAACGATGCAAAAGAAAGTCGAAGCAAACGTTGAAAACGCTAAAAAAGAATTGGCCAATAAAGAAGTTCAAGCCGAAGCGGGCAGTGGTCTGGTTAAAGTTACTATGACCGGTCGCCACGTCGTTAAGCGTTTGACCATTGATCCAAGCTTATTGGAAGATGAGCCAGATATGATTGAAGACTTAATCGCTGCTGCCATCAATGATGCGGTGCGTCAAGCGGATGAGCTGTATGAAGAAACCATGGCTGGCGCAACATCAGGTATGGGTTTGCCACCAGGTATGCAAGGTCTGTTCTAAATAGCGGATTATAAGCGCTAAAAACTGCTGATTGAACACAAAAATGGGGTTGTTATCGACACGATACGACCCCATTTTTATAGCTACGATTTATAAATTAAGTTAAATAAAGGAAGTTACTTTGCTGACAGCCAAATTTGATCAGCTGGTCAAACAGCTACGTATTTTGCCGGGTGTGGGTCAAAAAAGCGCCCAACGTATGGCATTGCATTTGCTTACCAAAAAGCGCCCCCAAGGCATGGCGCTCGCTCAAGCGCTTGATGAAGCGATGAGGGATATTGTCGAATGCCAGCGCTGCCATAGTTTTAGCGACGAGGCAGTTTGTCCATTATGCCAAGATCCAAGGCGTGATGATGGCTTGCTATGCGTGGTTGAAACTGCCGCCGATGTGATGGCTATCGAGCAAACAGCAGGCTATCGTGGGCGTTATTTTGTGTTGGGCGGGCATTTATCGCCCATAGACGGTATCAGTGCCGATGATCTAAATATCGATCAACTGGTCTGGCGGGTTAAGCAAGAGCCGGTTGAAGAGCTGATATTGGCGACGGGTACGACTGTTGAGGGTCAAACGACCGCGCACTTTATCAGTGAAGCAGTCAGTCGTCATGTCAATAAAATCACTCGCTTGGCGCAAGGCGTACCGATGGGCGGCGAGCTTGAGTACCTTGATAGTATGACCCTTGGCCAAGCCATGCAAAATCGCTCTTTCTTATAGTATTCTTTATGGGTGTTTTATAAATATGGTTATTTTATAAATTCTCTATAAAACTCAAGTCTTGTCCATTTTATTTTGTGATATTGTTATAATGGTTTTGATATTCACTTTTATTAAGGCGCGGTTTAGCGTTTTATTTTCTTCTATTTCAGCAGGTATCTGCCCGTGTCAAACCATGTTTCAACAGCTTCAACTACTTCTAACCAATCAAACCGCTTAGATAATACGGCTACTGATAATGAGTTATCAAAACCATCAGTCAATAACGAGGTAGCGCCCACAGATGTGCCACCCGAGCCTGATATCGATGCCTTGTTAGATGCTGCCGATGACGCCGCTGTTACTTGGATACGTCAGCAAGAGGATTTGGCTGAAGTTATCGATGCTTTGGCAACTTGCGGGCGGGTGGCACTGGATACAGAATTTATCAAGCGCGATACCTATTATCCACGCTTGGCACTGGTGCAGTTAAATACTGGCAATCATGTGTATTTACTAGATGCGCCGCAATTGCAATTGGCCGAACTATGGCAGGCGTTGGCTAAAGTAGACGTGGCGATTTGGCATGCCTGCGGTGAGGATTTGGGGATTTTTTATCTATTGTCTGGTTGTCCGCCATTGACCAATATTTTTGATACGCAAATTGCCCTGTCATATTTAACCGGCCAATTGCAAATGGGCTATCAGCAGGCGCTTGATGAGCAGTTAGATATGCATATCGATAAAGAACAAAGCCAATCAGACTGGCTACAGCGTCCGCTATCAGATGAGCAAGAGCAGTATGCGATAGATGACGTGCGTTTTTTGCCAGCGCTTTATCTAAGCCTTGAATATGAGCTAAAAAAACAAGGTCTGTTTGAGTATGTATGGGCGGATTGCCAGCTGTATGCCAGTGACTTATATGACGCGCAGCATGTGGCCGACGATGAGATGTATCTAACGATGGCAGATTATCGTTATACCTCTGAGCAAATGGTGATATTGCAAGCAGTGGCAACATGGCGCGAGGAGCTAGCACGCGCGACCAATCAGCCGCGTACCTTTGTGATAAAAAAACAAGCAGTACGCGAGATTATCACCGAAAAGCCAAGCAGTATGCGCGAGCTTGCGCACAAAACCACGATGCACCGTAGCATGCTGCGCCTCTATGGTGAAGAGTTGCTAAAGGTGATTAAAGAAGCCAAAAACCTGCATCCTGCTGAGCATCCGGACTGTCTATTACCACCGTATCGTTCAAAAAACAAAGTCTTATCAAAAGCTGTGCAACAAGCAATCGATGCGCAAGCAGAAAAAATCGGTGTGCCTGCTAATGTCTTGATGCGTAAAAAATGGCTCGCGCAGCTCTATGAAGTGATTGCTTTTGATAAAGATTTAAGCGAACTACCAGAAGGTTTACAAGGCTGGCGCAATGAGTGGGTGATGCAAACCTTGATTCCGGTGATTGAAGAGCACAAAACCGAATTGCAACAGGGTATGGGTGTCAATGTTCGCTAAGTGATAAAAATTAGCTTTTATAAGTACTTAGCATTCATAAATGCTTAAGTTCGCTATGGTCAAACTGTCCATGTTGTAAAAAATACTTGGTTTGTGCGGCCACTGTTTTATCGACCAGCATGCCAGTATGCGAGACGGGCAAGACAATATGATCAGTGGCTGCCTCTATTTTGGTTTCTTCTATATATACTGTGCCATCGTGTAGTAGATGTTCTGCTGATGGCATATTATTTGTCTTACAAAGTTTGCGATTATGATACTGCAAAAATAACTGCCCTAAGCCATAAGGACGATTACCGGCAATCACGCCTAAGGTAATATGCTCCGGTAAGGGCGCGACCGAGCCATCTAGCGCATCGACGTACGAACGCCCCACCACAGCTGGCGTCAAGCGCCAAATATAATCTGCACAAACACTCCCTAAATGCGGTGTCCCAAGCGTTACGCAACGCCCAATTTGCCATTGTGGATATTCATTAACGAAATCACGAATAATCAAACCACCCAAACTATGACCGACTAAATCGATTGGCTCGTCAGTATGATGGTTGTTTTCTAGCCACTCATTTAATCGGGCACTATTGGTTTTGATGCCATTACGCATACTACGATAGCCATATTGGTGGGTGTCAAATCCTGCTACTTGTAAGCGTTTGGCCAATGGTCGCATAATCCGAGCGGTTTGATGCAGACCGTGAATTAGGATAACGCGGTTTTTTTGTCTCGAAGCTTTTTGTTGCATATCTTTTTGTTGCATAGAAATGTCCAAATCAGTAATATCATAAGATCTATCATCGACGCTTGTTTACTAAAATAAACGGGCAGACAGGTTCTTTTATATTAACTCTTTAGGGGTAAAGGTTGTCAAATTATCTAGGGTGTTTTTCCTTTATATTCGCGGTTCTATCGCTATCAGGATGCGTTAGTCAAGAGTTAGAAAAACCTGTGTCTGTTCTGGCAAGCGTACCAATAGTGAGCCAACCGTTAGTAGTTGAGTCACCTCTGCAAATTGCTACTTGGTCACCAACTAAATATAACGGTCGGTTTACAGCTATGGTATCTGGATATTTAACAGTTGTTAATAACTGTCTTGCTTTGACTAGAGATAGTAAAGAGCTAACGACGAAAGACAATACATATTTATTGGTATTAGCGGATACTTCATTTTCGTGGGATGCAGATAAAGAGATTCTACTGTTTGAAGGAAAACCATATAAGATTGGCGATGAGCTTTATCTTGGTGGCGGGGCATTTACTTATCCTAATGCTAACATTACAGATCAGGTAAAAGTGAGCTGGATAGAATGTGGTTTAGATAAAGGTTGGTTGGGTGGTTAGGCCTAAGCAAAAGCGAAAAACGTTGACAATGTATAGGCAAAATAAAAACCTCCAAATCAGCTGCTGACTTGGAGGTTTATTTTTATATCAACTATTCATACTTGTTTGAAAACTACATATAGTTTTCGATACTTGGGCAAGAGCACATGAGGTTCTTATCACCATAAGCGTCATCGACACGTGCCACACTCGGCCAGAACTTATGGGTGCGGATGTAAGGCAGTGGGAATGCAGCGGTATCACGGCTGTACGGATGCGACCATTCGTTGCTGGTAATCATCGCCGCGGTATGTGGCGCATTGACCAATGGGTTGTTTTCTAACGTCCAACCCTCTTCGCCAGCTTTGGCTTTCATCGCTTCAGCTTTGATAGATTGTAGCGCACTGATAAAACGATCTAACTCTTCTTTTGATTCAGACTCAGTGGGCTCAATCATCAAGGTGCCCGCTACTGGGAAACTCATCGTTGGTGAGTGGAAACCATAATCCATCAAGCGCTTAGCAATATCGCTTTCACTGATGCCAGTTTCTTCCTTCAATGGACGAATATCGATGATACATTCGTGAGCGACGCGGCCATTTTTACCCGTATAAAGAACAGGGTAGTGGTCTTTCAGCTGGCTGGCAACATAGTTGGCATTTAATAGTGCAAGCTCAGTGGCTTTTAGCAGACCATCGCGTCCCATCATGGCAATATACATCCATGAGATAGGTAAGATACTCGCTGAACCATAAGGCGCTGCTGATACGGCTGAGCAATCATTTTGCGCGTTATGCACAGGGCTCAACGTATGGTTGGCCATGTATGGTGCTAAGTGTGCTTTCATGCCGATAGGGCCCATGCCAGGACCGCCGCCGCCATGTGGGATACAGAAGGTTTTGTGCAAGTTCATATGCAGTACGTCTGCACCGACATCAGCAGGCTGCATCATGCCGACCTGTGCATTCATATTGGCGCCATCCATATAGACTTGGCCGCCATGTTGATGAATCAAATCACAAATATGACGGATACCCTCTTCAAACACACCGTGCGTCGATGGATAAGTAATCATCAAGGCACCTAAACGCGCACTATGCTCTTCACATTTAGCGGTCAGGTCATCGATGTCTACGTTACCGTTATCGTCAGTTTTTACCACGACGACTTGCATGCCCATC
The DNA here is from genome assembly GCF_014836505.1 of Psychrobacter communis. NCBI lineage: Bacteria > Pseudomonadati > Pseudomonadota > Gammaproteobacteria > Moraxellales > Moraxellaceae > Psychrobacter > Psychrobacter communis. The sequence goes on along the minus strand of NZ_JACSQR010000036.1, from coordinate 15,219 downwards.
ATCATGGCGGTAGCAGGGTTGGTACCGTGCGCTGACATTGGAATCAAGCAAACATCACGGTCCGTTTCGCCCAATGACTCATGGTAACGACGGATTGCTAATAGACCGGCGTATTCGCCTGAAGCGCCAGAGTTTGGCTGCATAGACACTTCATCAAAACCTGTGATGGCTTTTAATTGCTCTTGTAAGCTATCAATCATTGCAATGTAGCCGGTGACTTGATCGCGCGGTGCAAATGGATGCACATTGGCAAATTCAGGCCAGGTAATCGGTAGCATCTCACTGGTCGCGTTTAATTTCATGGTACAGCTACCAAGTGAAATCATGCTACGGTTCATCGCCAAATCTTTGTCTTCAAGCGACTTTAAGTAGCGCAGCATTTCATGTTCAGTATGATGGGTGTTAAAGACTGGATGGGTCAAGATATCGTCGCTGCGCAAGTGGGCGCTATCGAGTGACACGCGAGCTTCTGTTGGCAAGTCATGAGCTTTACTGACAAATAATTGTGTTAAGACATTAAAATCTTGCGCATCGCTAGTCTCACTAAAGGCAACACTTAATTTGGTGTCGCCAAGACGCCATAAGTTGTAGCCAGTATTGTCGGCGTTTTCAAAAATCTGCGTTGCCATTTTTTCTGAACCACAATCAACGACGACACTATCAAAGAATTGATCGTGTACGACGTTTAGATTGCTGTCGTTAGCACCTTTAATAACATCAGCAAAGGCAGTCGCAAACGCATGGATACGAGTGGCAATACGCTTGACGCCATTTGGACCATGATACACGGCATACATGCCGGCTAGATTGGCAAGTAATACTTGCGAGGTACAGATGTTTGAGTTGGCTTTTTCACGGCGGATATGCTGCTCGCGGGTTTGCAGTGCCATACGTAAGGCAGTATTGCCTTGTGAGTCTTTAGAGACACCAATGATACGGCCAGGTGCTGAACGCTTAGCCTTATCAGAGAAGGCAAAGTAGGCGGCGTGTGGACCACCAAAGCCCATTGGAATACCAAAACGCTGGGTGCTACCGAGTGCTACGTCTGCGCCCATATCGGCTGGTGATTTTAATAGCACCAAGCTCATGATGTCGCTGATAACGCTGACGTAGGTTTTGTTTTTCTTCACCGCCGCGATAACATCGGTTAAGTCTTTCACATCGCCTTCAACACCGACGTATTGGAAAATAGCACCGAAATAATCACCTGATTTAGCCAGTTCAAAATCACCAACCACCACTTCCCAACCGAAATATTTGGCACGAGTATTGATGACATCTAAGGTTTGCGGATAGATACGCTCATCCACAAAAAACTGGTTCGATTTACTTTTACTCACGCGCTTCGACATCGCCATCGCTTCTGCCGCAGCCGTTGCTTCGTCAAGTAATGACGCGCCAGCCATCTCCAAACCTGTTAAATCAATACAAACTTGCTGGAAGTTAAGCAATGCTTCTAGGCGACCTTGGGCGATTTCAGCTTGATAAGGGGTATAAGCAGTGTACCAGCCTGGATTTTCAAGGACGTTGCGCTGAATAACTGCTGGCATGCGCACAGGCGAGTAACCTTGACCGATATAGCTCTTATTAACCGTGATATCGTCTGCCATGGTACGTAGTTTAGCAAGCGCGGCATGCTCACTCATCGCCACAGGCAAATCTAGCTCTTTATGCAGGCGCACTGGCTCAGGCACGGTATCATTGATAAAGCTTTCCATATCTTGATAGCCAACGGCATTTAATAGGTCGGCTTGTTTGGCTTCATTTGAGCCTAAATGACGATAGACAAATTCAGCTTCGTTGAATAAACCTTGAAAGGTATCAAACGTTGGGTTTTGCGAGATAGTCATAACAGTCCTTGGTAAAAGGGATGATAAAGGAGAAGGCTAAAATAACGAATAATTAATAATTAATAATTAATAATTAATAACGGTTTACGGTTTTAGACGTAATGGACAAATTGAGTTTGGTCAAAGCGGAACTGGCTGTTATAAATGCCATTATCAGCGCGCTCACCGGCACCAATCATCATAATGATATGGTGATCGTCGCTTAAATTTAATAAGCGTTTCATCGCAGGCTCATCAAAGCCGCCCATCGGACAGCTATCAAAGCCGTGCGCGCGTAAAGCAAGCATGAGGTTTTCGGCTGCAAGAGCAGTATTGTTGGTGGCCCAGTTTTTGGTGTCTTCAAAGGTATAATAAGGCGATTTAATCGGACCTTTTACCCGTCTGACTACTTGCGTTGCACCCCATTTAGCCGCTGATATAACGTTGACCGGTCCGCGTAAGAAATCCATGGTCACAACTTTGTTGTAGTAGTCTTTGACCTTTTTTGGCACTGCCGTATCCGGATATTCACGCAATATTTGCTTAGCGTGATCGTGCCAAACATCGGTACGCGCAACGACCGCAATCAAGCGCGCTGAGGTTTTCGCCGCGTTTTGATTCATGCAGTTTTTTACCGCACGTTTGCGTTTATCCGCATCATCAACCACATAAAATTCCCACGGCTGTAGATTGCTCGAGTTCGGCGCGAGCATGGCCAAACGTAAGCAATCTGCTAAAACGTCATCAGGTATCTTGGTGTCGGTAAAACGTCGGACAGATCGGCGTGATTCAACCACATCGCGAAACGCTTGTAGCTGCGGGGTATGATCAGGCGTAGCAATAATGGTTTGCTTATTAGTATCAGGGGTCATATGAAAATCCATGCTGGGATTGAGTGCGTGGCCAGGTTTGTGTGTCGAGATACTTGAGGTGCGTGGTTAATATTCTTTGCTAAATGAGTACGGCCCAAAAATGAGCGGGCGATTGCAAATGCTAAATTGAGCGCTAAGCAGGTTAGGAAAAAAGCGCACAGATACCAGCTGACGCCAATATCTGTCATAACAAGTTGTGTTTTTAATATTAAAAATAGCGATAGCTTAATTAATTAGTGCTTATTAGCTTACTATTACAGCTCGTTTTCGTACTCATCAGCACTTAGCAAAGCTTCGTAGTCAGCGATATTGTCAGGCTTCATTTTAAAGAACCATCCTTCGCCGTATGGGTCAGAGTTGATGATTTCTGGATCATCTTCTAATGCTTCATTGATGGCAACCACTTCGCCTGAGATAGGCGCGTAAACGTCAGAGGCCGCTTTTACAGACTCAACCACAGAGATTTCGTCGTCAACCGCGATGATGTCACCCACGTCTGGCAATTCAACAAACACCACGTCACCGAGTAAGTCTTGAGCATGGTCAGTGATACCAACCGTAATCGTACCGTCGTCTTCTAGGCGCAGCCATTCGTGGCTGGCGATGTATTTTAGTTCTGCTGGGATATTGCTCATGGTCTCTCTCCTAAATGATAGAGAATGGTTAATAAAAAAGGGACGCTCATAATAAAAGGTATCAGGGATATCAGTCAAATTGCTGCTTGCCGTTACGCACAAAGGGCAGCTTGACAACGCGGACGTCGACGAATTTACCCTTGCCGCGCAAATCGACCTGCACGCTATCGTCATCTGATAAGCTAGCAGGGACACGGGCAATAGCAATCGAATTTTTTAGGCTAGGGGAGAAAGTGCCACTGGTAATCAGGCCAGTCTGTTCATTATCCGTGCCTTGATTGATGGTCACGGTCATGCCCTCACGTAAGACGCCGCGTGTCGTCAATAATAAACCGACTTGCTTCATGGCACTGTTGTCATCTTTTGCTTGTTGACGCTTATTTACTAAGGCTTCACGGCCGATAAAGTCGCGCTCGTCTTTTAGCGCCAGTGTCCAGCCCATGTTGCACTCGTAAGGGCTAACATTGTCGTCCATATCATGACCATAAAGGTTCATGCCCGCTTCCATACGCAAGGTATCACGCGCGCCAAGACCAGCAGGTTTGACGCCATTGGCTTTTAATTGCTCAAAAAATGCTGGTGCATCATCGCCATGCATGATCACTTCAACGCCGTCTTCGCCTGTATAGCCAGTACGCGCCACAAACCAATCTTTGCCTTCGATATCGGTTAAATCAGCACCAACGAAAGGCTTAAGGGCAGCCAATGTATCTGCCCAACTTGGTTTGACTTCTGCCAGCTTTGCAACGGCATTCGGTCCTTGGATAGCGAGCATAGCCAAGTCATCACGTTCCGTTAAAGCAACCTCAAAACCTTCGGCAACTTTTTCAAATTGTGCCATGTCTTTATCACGGGTAGCCGCATTTGACACGATACGATATTCGCTCGCGTCTTCATTCATCAGATAAACGATTAAATCGTCAATGATACCGCCTTGCTCATTGAGCATCGGAGAATAAAGTGCTTTACCAACGGTTTTTAATTTATCGACATCATTGGCAAGGAGCTTTTGCAACCATGCTTTGGCATCCGAGCCTTTAACATCAACAACGACCATATGCGAGACATCGAACATCCCGGCGTCGGTACGCACGGCTTCGTGTTCTTCGATTTGTGAACCATAATGGATTGGTAATTCCCAACCAGAGAAATCCACCAGTTTGCCGTCACTATCAAGGTGCGACTGGTAAAGGGGCGTGCGTTTAGGGGCGGAAGTGCTGGTATTTTGAGAACTGGTATTGTGAGTGTCGGTCATAACAAATCCTTATGGAACATCAGCAGCACTTGATAATCAGGTATAAAATATCAAAGTAGCAGGGCAGATGTGCATTATCATAGTAGTGAGTAGCAATCTTGCAGGGCGCAAGCAGTGCAACCAAGGGTCGTACAAAAAAATAGAACAATTAGCCAAACAGACGCCAAACGTCGGTTTAAGCAAAAGCCCTATCTGTCCTGTAACCTGAGATTTTCAACACGAACCATCATGGTGATTTTTTAAAGCAAAAGCCTTAAAAAGTCCAAGCAAGTGATGTCGCATTTTCTCCCCTTCGGTGGGTAAGGCGTCGTCCGTCCTTACCGCTCTCCAGATTTGTTATGCCTTATGTTTTGGAATGCTATGCAGTTGCGATAGCAATAAAACAGTTGTGACATATGTTTTTCAGTCCTTTTACCTGAGCGATTGGCAGGGTGTATGCGCCTTCGGTGGTCATCAAGCAGTGATTAGCGCAGCTCGTAAATATAAGCTCACTTAATATCATGCCCAAGACTCTCTCCTGAAAAACGCTTTTATTATGAAAGGTTCAGGCTGTTTTTACAAGCCATCTGCCGCATTAAAGTCGATAATGTTGTTAAAAACAACTTTTTAGCAGCAGAGCTGACAAACTTATGAATAAATAGCATGTGTAAAAGGTCACTAAATAAGCGGACTTTACAGTGATTTACCATAGCAAAACGTAAAGCGACTACTGAAAGTGAGTGCAAATATGCTAATCTATGGCGATAGTTTCTGATAGGTTGTTTTTATGCATTGCGATATTTATAAATTTCCCAAACACGACGATATGTATGTTTACATTGCTCGCCCTGATTATCCTGATGATACCGATGAGATTAAAGACTGGCTTGGTGTACTGCCAAAAGAGTTTCGGGCAAGTTTAGGACGTAGTCAGTTTGTCATGCATTTAGACTTGGCGAGCACGCCAAAATTGTCGCGCGTTGACAAAGAAGAAGTATTGGCAAAACTAAAGTCGCAAGGGTATTTTGTGCAGTTGCCGCCGCAAGATGTCATGCGCCGTCAAGCTGAGCTACGCGCTCGTGAAGCGCAGGACAATATCTACGATTAATAGAGGTTTTAAAATTAAGAGACTTTTTTTAAAATTAAGAAACTTCGCTTAAATGCATCAAAAAAGCGACGAAATATTTGCGCTTATGCATTTTGCTAGTAAGTCGTGATAAACTAATCGCCATTAGACACGCATAATTAAGTGCAGTTGATGATTATGTATTTTGTCGCACTGTTAGTCTGACAAAACTTACCCTATACCGCTTGACGCCTTACGCGCCGCAGGTAATAAACGCAGGTAAAGAAACACGCATGGATTGGTTAAAAGGCATTATAGACAGCTTACCGATAGGCGCTATCAGTGATATCCTCGGTGAGATTACGATTTGGTGGGGGCAACTGGTCAAAGATGTGCCGCCCGCAGACTTACCTATGTATGCGTATCTTGGCGGCGTGATTATCGTTTTGATACTCTGGTTGTTGGTTGCTCGTATTTTGCCGCGCCCGCTTGGTGGTATGAGTTGGATGATATTGTTTGCGGTCTTGCTCGCGCCTGGTACGGCGCTTGGTGACCCTAGCGTGATTGCGCCGGCGAGTATCAGCGTTGTTTATGCGATTATGATGAAAGATACGGCTGGCGCGATTACCAATATGCTACCGATTTTGGTCGTACTGGTAGTAGGCTTGTTTGTGGGTTTTGTTTGGCAACTGATTCGCGGCGCGTTTGAATCTAGCTTGGATAAAGCCCGCAGCCGTACGGCAGACGATGCGCAAGCGACCGCTCAATTGACCACTGGTAATTATTTGGCAGACGAAGCTCGTTTATCAGAGTCGTTTGATCATTCAGCATTGTCGTCTAAATCTGGATTGGCTAAGACTGAATTAAGTAAGCCTAAAGCTGAGGTTAGCCTAAAAAAAGACCGCAAATAATAGATATGAATAATAAAGCTTTTTGCTAGAGATTTTTACACTAAAAGACACCCTGCGTGTCTTTTTTTATACTCATTTATAAGCTTTACAATGAATCAATAATAACTACGAACGCATGAGTATTTTGGCAATTAATGGCACTGTGCTAATCTAAATGATTAGGTATCTGCTAACGATTTCCTCTAAGCTTTCTACTATATTTAACAGATAACAATAACTGATTTTAATAACTGTTTCTAATAATTGAGAATGTATTATGAGCACGACTGATAAAACGAAAAAAAGCTTTACCGGTACGCAAAGCTATATTGCCACTGATGATTTGCAGCTTGCCGTTAATGCGGCGATGACGCTACAAAAGCCGTTACTGATTAAAGGCGAGCCGGGCACGGGTAAAACTTTACTGGCTGAAGAAGTGGCGGAGAGTTTAGGGATGCCGCTGATTACATGGCATATCAAATCGACCACCAAAGCTGAGCAGGGGCTGTATGAGTACGATGCCGTATCGCGCCTACGTGATTCGCAGTTGGGTGATGATAAGGTTTATGAGATTGGCAACTATATCAAGCCCGGTAAATTGTGGGAGGCCTTTACCAGTAATGAGCGCAGTGTGTTATTGATTGATGAGATTGATAAAGCCGATATCGAGTTTCCAAACGACTTACTGCATGAGCTCGATAAAATGTCTTTTTACGTTTATGAAACGGGCGAGACCATCACTGCCGAGCAGCGTCCGGTGGTTATCATCACCTCAAATAATGAAAAAGAGCTGCCAGATGCGTTTTTGCGCCGCTGTTTCTTCCATTATATCGACTTCCCAGAAGAAGATACCATGCGCCAAATCATTGAGGTGCATTTCCCCAATATCCAAGAAAAACTCGTCAATGATGCGCTCGATATTTTTTATAAGCTGCGTAATATTCAAGGGCTTAAAAAACCACCATCAACCTCAGAATTGGTCGATTGGTTAACGTTATTGCTCGCTGATGATATGGCACAAAACGAGCTGGAAGAAAACTTGCGCGGGGAAAAGTCTATTCCGCCGCTATATGGCGCGCTGCTGAAAAACGAAGCCGATGTGAGTTTATTGCAGCGTTTTGCCAATATGATGCGTCGTTAAGCGATAGCTCGTTTGTCATAATTGACGCTAATGAAGCAATCCAACTCGTAACTCTATCAGCCAATAAGTGATGCGACTTTTATGTTTATCAAATTGTTCTATACCCTGCGTACCTACGGCGTGCCGGTCAGTACGCGTGAGCTGCTTGACCTAAACGCGGCCTTAGATCAAGGGCTGATGATGCAGCCGCATCCTGAAAACCCAGAGCTATCTACTTTTGCCAGTCGCGAGGATATGTATCGACTGATTCGGCTTTGTATGGTCAAAGACGAGCGTCACTTTGATAAATTTGACCGTGCTATGGCAGATTATTTTGAGGGCGTCGATAGTCTTGATATGGATGAGCTGCTCGCAAAGTTGACGGATATTCCAAAAGAATGGCTAGATTTAAAGCTTGATCCAAAAAATCTGACCGAAGAGCAGCGGCGCTTGCTGAAAAAATACGGCTCGCTAGAGGAGTTGATGAAAGCGCTTGAAGAACGTCTTAAAGAGCAAAAAGAGCGTCATCAAGGTGGCAGTAAATGGGTCGGCACTGGCGGTACGTCACCGTTTGGTGCCTATGGCGACCATCCAGAAGGCGTGCGCGTCGGCGGCGAGTCACGTAAACGCAGCGCTGCCAAAGTGTGGGAGCAGCGTAAATATCGCAATCTCGATGATGACAATCAGCTTGGCACGCGCCAAATTCAGATGGCACTGCGTAACTTGCGCCAGTTTGCCCGTACCGGCAGCGCCGATGAGCTAGATATTCACGAAACCATTAAGCGCACCGCCAAAAAAGGTGTGCTCGATATTCATATGCAAGCTGAGCGCCGCAACCGCGTCAAAGTGCTGATGCTATTTGATGTTGGTGGCAGTATGGATGTTCACGTCGAAGCATTGGAAAAGCTGTTTTCTGCGGCTAAAAACGAGTTTAAAACCTTAGAGTTTTTTTACTTTCATAACTGCTTATATGATTATGTTTGGAAAGACAATAATCGTCGCCACAGCGCGCCGATGCCGACTTATGAGCTGCTTAATACGTATGGTCGTGAGTATCGGGTGATATTTGTCGGCGATGCGTCGATGTCGCCATATGAGCTGATGACGGTCGGCGGTAGCGTCGAATTTATGAATAATGAGGCGGGCATCGTCTGGCTAAAACGGGTACTGGCGCATTTTGATAAAGTCGCTTGGCTCAATCCTGAAAATCCTGCGTATTGGAATTACACCCAAACCATCGTTGAGATTAAAAAAATCTTTGATAATAAAATGTATCCGATGACCTTGCATGGGGTGGAAGAGATGACTAATTATTTGGCGCGCTAGTCGATACTTGTAAGAATTATTTGTTTTATTGTTTATTGAAACACTCATAAAAATAGCCGTTATAAAATATAGCGGCATTTTTTTATTTCTAATTTTTTTAACTCTTTGTTTCTAATTTTATGTTTCTAATTTTTCGTTTCTATGAGCCCAATCATCACGCCCATCTCTTTTTTATCATGCTTATCAATGCTCGGTGCGTAGAGTGCCGAAGCGATACCGCCATCTAAAAATAAGGCATTTGGGCAGTTTAATTCATCTTTAAACAACGCCGCAAATTGATAAAAGCTCACCGGCGCCTCGCTATTGACAAATTGTATGCTGCCATCACTGCAAACACCGGCGCCATTACGTAGCTTAAGCGAGGTGCTGTCAGACTTAAACTGCGGGTGAATCTCATTATTGATGACTAACATAGGACCCGATTGCGTCGCATACCAAGGTTGTGCTTTACCACTTTTGAGCTGTTCATCTAGCGTTTTACTTTCGGTAATCTGTACTTTGCCAGATTTATCCCACCACATGACGCCGTTGGGCAACAGATGAAAGTTGCCGCCGCCTTCTTTGATATTTAATGCGCGCAGCTCTTTACCTTTGATAACCGTATAGCCAATCGGCGCATAATTTTCATTATACATGCCAGCATTCATGGCAAAGTTGAGGGTTTGGTTAGAGGGCAGCGCCGCTAGTAAAGCATCAAAAGTCAGTAGCGGCTGGTTGTTATCAGCATTGCTATCGCTCTGTTGCCAAAATAGCTGTAATGAATAACGCGTGTCGGTCAGTGCCTTTGCATCAACACGGCAAACGCTATAGGCAAAGGGCGTGTTTTGCGCCTGACATGACCAATTTTTGCCATCACTACTTATCGCGTCATGGTTATTATCTTCTGCTGGCTGGCAAGCGCTGATGCTTAATGCAACCAGCGCTGCCGCCAACAATGAGTAAGGGAACCTAAATATAGAACTTGGCATCGATGACTTATCTTTTTATAGGATAACGTTAGATGGTCTAAAAACCGCCATAATCCTTAATCGTCTAATGGCGGAATTTCGCGGAAAGTATTATTGACGTTACCAATTAACAGACCACCGTCGATGAGATCTACTGAATCATCTGGGTGCTGGGTAGTTGGGGCATTGGTTTCTTTACCTTTATCACGCGAGTCTTTGTTATAAGCAATCAGCGCATCGTTATTGGCAAGGAAGCTATCAGGATTTGCCATCACCCACATTTGGTTAAAGACGTCGGCGCGAGCATTTTGCTCAAGCAGGGCGCCTTGGTCGGCAAAGTAAAAGAACTTCGATAACAGCTTAATTTGACCATCGTCTAAACGGCGGGCGATATGATACGGCTGCAATTGGCTTGGATGCTGAAGACCAACCGCACCAACGATACTGGCAAGTGATTTTAGCGTATTTTTATGAAAACTTGCCACGCGTTCAGCTTTACTTGGTACATCAAGGGCTTTTTGGCGATAGGGGTCTTGGGTAGCAACGCCAGTCGGGCAAGTATTGGTATGGCAAGAGCGCGATTGGATACAACCAACGGCAAACATAAAGCCGCGCGCCGAGTTACACCAGTCAGCGCCTAGCGCAATCATACGCGCAATATCAAAGCCTGAGACGATTTTACCACTAACGCCAAGCTTAATCTTATCGCGAATACCCGCACCAACCAAAGTATTATGCACTAACATAAAGCCTTCAACCATTGGCATACCGACGTTGTCCATAAATTCAACGGGCGCTGCACCTGTACCGCCTTCAGCGCCGTCAATGATGATAAAGTCAGGGTAATTGTCCATCTCTATCATAGCTTTTACAATCGCCATAAACTGCCACGGCTGACCGACACACAGCTTAAAACCGACCGGTTTACCGCCTGATAAATCACGTAGCTGCTGCCAAAAAGTCACCAACTCACGCGGCGTGCTAAAAGCACTGTGCGAAGAGGGCGACACGCAGTCTTTACCCATCGGCACGCGGCGCGTATCCGCAATCTCTTGCGTGATTTTTTCTGCTGGCAGTACGCCACCTTGACCTGGTTTTGCACCTTGCGAGAGTTTAATCTCAATCATTTTTACTTGCGGATCGGTTGCCTGTTCGGCAAAGGACTGCGGGTCAAAATTGCCAAGCTCATCACGGCAGCCAAAATAACCGGTGCCCAGCTCCCAGATTAAATCGCCACCAAACTTACGATGATAAGGGCTGATCGCGCCTTCACCGGTATCATGGGTAAAGCCGCCCAATTTAGCGCCTTGATTAAGCGCCATAATGGCATTGGCCGATAAACTTCCAAAGCTCATCGCTGAGATATTAAATACCGACATATCATACGGCTGTTGACAGCGCTCACCGCCAACGATAATACGAAAGTCTTTATTTTCTAGCGGTTGGCTGACCGCTGATTGTAAAAACCATTCTTTACCGTGTGCGTATAAATTATCAAGCGTACCAAAAGCATTGGTATCACTGACGTTTTTGGCTCGTTGATACACCAGTGCGCGCTGCTGGCGTGAAAACGGCACTTGTTCTTTATCATTTTCTAATAAATACTGACGAATCTCAGGGCGAAAATCCTCAAGTACATAGCGAATATGCCCAGCGACTGGATAGTTTCTTAAGATGGCATGCTTTGCCTGTATGACATCATAAATCCCCAAACCCACACCCAATCCGCCAAGAATAATCAGCCACCAATTCATCAATAACAGCCCTGCTATAAACAGCAGGGTCGCGGCGGCAAAAGTACTATAGCGCAACATGACGCCAACTAAATAAGGAGAATCCTGTTTGGGTTTTGGGTTTAGATTGGTACGAGATTGGGGCATAACGATACTCAACAGTGTTACGTAAATAATAAAAACGCGATGATAAAAAACAAAGTATCCATAACAAAATAACCATGTCATAAACATGGTTATTAAGAATAGATTAAATGCTTAAATTTATCGCGTACATCATACACATATGATATCACTGCGACGGTTTAATTGGGTAACAGAGTGCTAATTTTGCGCTCAAAATAACAGTTTTTAGACGTAATCGGCTCTGATTGATTATTTCAAATGATTTTCTGCTGATGATTTGGCGTCGAAGATAAGGAAAAGGCACTCAATGGCAATAACGAAAAGCATTAAAAATAAGATTGAAACCGACTGTCAGTGCCTGGTAGTAAGGTCTAAATAGTGCCTTGTGAGTTGTGACGGGTGCAGGGCATGAATGGTAAAAAAAAGCGTCTGCCCGCAACGCGTAGCAGCCACTACAGTATGTTTTCAACCCCCTGCTGTGGCGGTTTGGGGTCTGACACTCGCCCAGTCGGTTCCAAAGGGGCAGTCTATCCGTTTATTATCGAATAGTATTGTTAAATAAATAAAACGGACAAAAAATTCTCATATCAATGGTTTAAAAATACTTATTCTACAAGGTCAATTTGCCAGTTATTGGCTTGAATGACGATATTAATTTTGCGCAGCTTCATCGCGATGTCGTCGGCTTGTCTTTGTAAACCGGCAACCGAAACCATAATATGCCATTTAATCTCGCGAGGGCTATAACGGTCAACCTCGGTATCAGTGGCTTCAATGGCCTCAATCAATAACTTATGACGCATCTCTAAGGTATCACGTTCGATCAATAGTGTCAGCATCGATTGACCTTCATTGGTCTGAGCGACAGCGTTAGTTCGGTGAATACGTTCAATCAAAGCCGATAATTCAGTAATGACTTGACTGGCTTCAATCATCAGCGCATTTGGGTCTTCGTTTGGCGCGTCGCCTTCTTGGACTTTGACATTGCTACGAATACGCCCTTTAATTTGGGCGAGCTTTTTTTGCATATCGCTACGGATGAGGAGGGCTTCGGCGAGTTTCATGGTTATTCTCTCTTATTTATTATAGGTTTTTAACTCTTACTTATTATTGATATCAAAAATTAATTTCATAATGAAGTTCAATTTGAAAAAGTTTAGAAGTATAATCAACATAATTCTAGCCCTATACTTTTTATAAGGAATGTAAATTGAAAAATATTTTTAGTTCATTTGTCATTTGTTCTGCACTGTTTTTATCAGCCTGTGGCGGTGATAGTGATAGCTCGTCAGATGCAAGTAATCAGGGTTTTATTGGTAATAAGACCTTGGTAAGTGGTAACAGGTATACCTGCTCTACTAGAGAAGCTTATAGTTTATGCGACGATGACAAAACCTGCACCGCTAACTGTAAGCTAATTGCTACCAATGCCAACCCAGCAAATCCTATTGATCCTTCTGTTACCAATCCTTGTGAAACAGAAGGTGTCAATGTATATGGTAAAAAGGGTAGCGCTTGTTTAATTCCTATTTCTAGCTTCAATAATAGCCAAGGCAAAAGATATAATTTAAATTGTTCAGCTAGTGGTGGAGCTAGTATAGGTGACAATATCAAAGCTGGCGGTGGCATTACTTTAAATGGCTACAAATTTAGTTGTCGTTAATCTGTCAGTTTGTAGCTCATAAAAAGGTACAACCATTCTGTTGTGCCTTTTTTATACTTATCATTTGCGCTTAAGTAATTGTTTCTATGAAAAATACCGTCTTTACATTTTCTACTATTCTGTTCTCATTTTTGTTCGGTGTCTTTGTCACATATATTGCGATGAGTAAGCAACAAATGGATACTGCATTTACTAATAAAGCAATATATCAAGAAACGCAATTTAGTCAGTTAGCTGATAATTATGGCGATCAGAATGATATGGATATTGGTACATTACCGCAGAAAATAATTAATAAGAGCGATAGTAGTAAAATCATTCTTAATGATTACTCTGAGGAGCAAGCCAAAGCAATTATAAACAATATGCCTGATTATGCGCTTGAACAATATATAAATAAATTTATGACAGTTGATTCAATTGATGTTATTCAGGATAAAAGACGATTTGCAGAACGTGCTATTGAAGAGCTTTATAACCCAAACGATAATCAAAAACTAGTTGGCACTGCTAAAGTAAGTTTTGATTACTTTATGCCAGAAGTAAGTGCCGATACCAACCAAGTCACTAAGTTTGCGAAAATATACGCGCATCTTGGTACCCGTGGTCAGGTACCTGCTGATAAATACGTCTTCGTCAAATGGATAAATAACCAAACGGGACAAGTTCTCTTGTTTGAAAAGAAAAACATCTCAGCAAGTAGTGATCATAATTGGGTAAGCTTTGTCCCGACTGATGGTTGGCAAGTAGGTAGTTACGATGTGCGCTTTTATCAGTTTGATTCAGATTTAAAACCTATCGCTCAAACGACTTACAATGTTTATGATGTGATCGATCTAAATTGAATTAGTTATTAAATGATAGATCTATAGTATTTTAATTGTATTAACCCCACTCTCAACTTCGAAAGTGATTGAAAAAAGAAGAGCACCTCACTAATCTATTGTTTTCGACCAAGAATACAATGGAGTTGTGAGATGCCCATAGACGAATTTATCATCAATATCTATTTAATGGTAGAGCAATATTACAAAATAGTCGTCACCAAACCCTTGCGAAGTGCAGGTTACGCGCCAAAGCTAAGTGATCCTGAGGTTATTTGCATGGAGATGGTCGGTGAATTTTTACACCTAGATCAAGACAAACAAATTTGGCAATACTTTACCCAGCATTGGCAAGACTGGTTTCCAGCCATCGGCTCATACCCTAACTTCGCAAAGCACTGCGCCAATCTGTGGCAAGTCAAACAGCAGATACAAGATAAAGTCAGTCAAATTGAAGGCCGTGACAACATTCATTTTATGGATGGCTTTTGGGTACCCGTCTGTCATTATGGACGCGCTTATCGGCATAAGAATTATCAAGACTTAGCAGCTTTTAGCTACTGTGCCGCTAAGCAAGAGAGGTACTATGGCTTTGAAGGCCATTTGCTTGTTAACTTATCGGGCATGATTAAAGGCTTTACCTTTGCTCCTGCCAATGTTGATGAAAGAGCGGTTGCCCCAGAAATCACCACTCATATTCATGGGCTGCTTGGCGCTGATAAAGGGTATATCAGCCCTAGTCTGACATCGTACTACGACGCTCAAGGCGTGGATTTACAAACGCCACTCAGAGCTAATATGAAAGAAGATAGACCCAAACCTGTGGTAAGACGGCTGATGAAAGCCCGCCGTATCGTTGAAACAGTCATTGGTCAGCTATCAGAACGATTTAATATACAAAGGGTACGAGCAAGAGATTTATGGCATTTGTCTCATCGATTGATTCGTAAGATT